>CAYSHJ010000256.1:0-6418 GCA_964430385.1 uncultured Planctomycetaceae bacterium | reverse complement strand
GCTCCATGCCGACGCCGCGCAGGCCCCACGGCGGATACTTGGCGAAGCGGACAGCCCGATCGACCTCCTCGGGCGTGAAAACCTGCGGCACGACGATGCCCGCTGCGCCGATGTCGAGTACTCGTTTGATCAGACCTTGCTCGATCTCCTGAATTCGCACGAGCGGCACGGTGTGGGAGTTCCGCGTGGCCCGCACGTGTTCCAAGACGTCATTGAAGTCCAGATGCCCGTGCTCGGCGTCGATCACGACCCAGTCGAGTCCCAGCATCACGGCGATCTCCGTGATCGTGGGCGATTCGAGCGTCACCCACAGACCGGTTGTTGGCTGACGACCGGCGAGTTTCTTCTTCAGCGAATTGTTCTGCATGATCCACGCCTTCTTCAACGAGATTGTGCGGTCGGAGCCAGATTCCATGGAAACCGTGCGGACATCACTGACACCAACCGCTCGCCGTCCAGCGACGCGAATAGCGCGGCTGTGCAGGGCTGAGATTCGATCAACATCAAACCGCGCTCCGGGCCGAGCACACTGACGGCTGTGGCCAGGCTGTCGGCCGTGATGCCGTCCGGCGCGATGACCGTCACGCTGCTGCGTCGGGTCAGGCCGAGGCCAGTCCGCGGGTCAACGATGTGCGAGTACCGTTGACCGTTGAGTTCGACGAATTGGAATGCATCGCCTGACGTTGAGATCGAGCAATTCGCCAGCCGCACGAATTGTTTCGGCGGCGCGTCAGGCTCGCGCAGTGAGGCGATGCCGATGCGCCAACCGGTCTCGCCGGGCGGTGGGTCGCCGAGCACGATGTCTCCGCTGCCGTCGATGATCGCCCGCGAGATGCCGTGTTGGCGGAGCACCTTCAACGCCTCATCGCCGGCGTATCCGACCGCGATGCCGCCAAGGTCCAACTTCATGCCGGGCTGGAGCAATTCGACGGACCCCCAAGAACATTCGCCGGCGATCCGGAGGGCGTCAGCCTCCGGACTCTTGTCGGCGTCTGAACGTCGTCCGGGGGCTGACGCCACCCGGCTCGCCTGATTGTTCCTCGAAGTAGCAGTGGTGATCAGCTTGATGTTCCTCCACCCGACCAGTTCGCGAGCAGCCTCCAACTGCTTCGCATCCGGTAGTTCTTTTTGTCGCCTCGCACGGCGCCACAGTTTGACAAGCGGTCCGACTGACACATCGAACCTGCCGTCCGAGGCTGCGGAGACCTCCGCTGCTTTGTTCAGCACAAAGAACAACTCGCGGGAGACTGCCACCGGCTTGCCCGGTCCAGAGTCACGGCATAGCCGCATCAGTTCACTTGACGAGTCGTAGTCGCTCATGAGCGTATTCAGATGCTCAATCCTGGCCCACACCGCCGTAATGGCCTGATTTGCGACCGCTTCGTCGCAGGCATAGAATGCTGCTACGAACGGCACGCCCATTTGCGTGCGAGAAAACTCGAACCGCCGCGTGGCGGCAGTGGCTGAACTGTTTGTTCGCGGAGATTTGTCCGCGTCCTCCGCGAAAAGGTGATTCGACGTCAGCAAGGCCCAAACCAACAGAAGTCGCCGCAGCACTAGCCCAACGCGCAAGCGAGGAACTTGTATATCTCCTGGCGATCGTACCTCGTTTGCGCGTCGGGTGAGTGTGCGGACTGCTGAAACGACCGCCAATCGGGCGGAGACTTTCGACAGCGGAAAAGAAACTGGAGATCGCGTCATGAGTGGTGGCAGACTAAGTGGCACAAGGCGGCTCGTGCAAGACGGCCGTTGGGCCTTTGTCTTCGGTATTGCGATTATGTACTCGTGTCTCAGTTCGACGGCGAGCTTTGCGCAGTCCAACAAGGACGCCGACGCCAAGACCGAAAAGGACATGAAGCCGTACAAACAACTGATTCCGGGCACGGAGGTCAGCTACGAAATGGTGCCGATCCCCGGGGGCGAGTTTGTGATGGGCAGCCCGGATTCGGAAGCCGGGCATCAAAAAGACGAAGGCCCGCAGGTGAAGCTGAAAATCGAACCGTTCTGGATGGGCAAGTACGAAGTCACCTGGAACGAATACGACATTTGGAGCTTCAACCTCGACATTCAACGCCGCAAGACGCTGAACCTCGCAGCATTGGAACGCGATGCCGAGTCGGACGCGGTCACTCGCCCGACGAAGCCGTACACCGACATGACCTTCGGCATGGGGCACGACGGTTTCCCCGCCATCTGCATGACGCAACTGGCTGCGAAGACGTACTGCCAATGGCTTGGCGAAAAGACCGGCCACTACTACCGCCTGCCGACCGAGGCTGAATGGGAATATGCCGCTCGCGCCGACACGAAGACCGCCTACACCTTCGGCGATGATCCCGCCAAGCTCGATGAGTACGCTTGGCACTTCAACAACAGCGACGAGAAGTATCACCCGATCGGCAAGAAGAAGCCGAATCCGTGGGGCTTGTACGACATGCACGGCAACGTGTCGGAATTCTGTCTCGACCAGTATTATGAAGATCGCTACGCCAACTTGAAGAGCGATCCCGCTCTGGCCGCGACGCCGCTGGCGGTCGTCAGCAAGCTGTACCCGCTTGTCGTGCGTGGTGGATCGTGGGACGACGACCCCGAAGGTCTACGCAGCGCGTCGCGTTACTATTCGAAGCCCGAATGGAAGCAGCAAGACCCACAAATTCCCAAGAGCATCTGGTACTTCACCGACGCCTTACAAGTCGGCTTCCGCGTCATCCGCCCGCTGCGAGTCCCCAACGCCGAAGAACGCAAACGGCTGAACCTCGATCCGGAAACCGAAATCAAGGACCGGGATTGACGTTGGCGCTCCATCTTCAGCTCGTGTGTTTCAGTGGCCGCCGTCAGGAACCAACCATGAGCACCAGCACAAAAGGTCTCGTCATTCCAATCCTGATCATCACAGTCGGCGTCGGTTGGCTGCTGACCGTGCAAGGCATCGGACCGCAGATCAATTGGGTCTGGACGCTAGGGCTGGCGATCATCGGCATTCTGACGTTCGCCGCCTTTGGTTTCGACAAGCTGACGATGGTGCTCGGACCGTTCCTGCTCGCGGGGAGCTTGCTGTCGATCCTGCGTCAGATGGGCCGATTGTCGCTGGATACCGAAGTTCCCGTGCTGGTGATTTTGATTGGCGTGTTATCGCTTGTTGTCCAATCTCGCGCGATTCCCTTTCCCAAGTGGTACTCACCGACGGAGGAACCGTCCCGCGACAAGCCACCGAACTGAATCCTCGTCGCCTGACTCTCTGAGTCAATGCTTGTTCACATAGTCCCGGCGCTGTTTTTCTTAGGAGCCGCAATGTTCACCCGCCCGTGTCTGCTGCTTTGTGCGTTTCTTGCCCTGACTTCGACCGTCCGCGCCGCGGACCCGCCGCAGCCGATGCCGGATACGCCGCTGGCGATCAAGGCGGTGCGAGCGTTTCCAGAACTCAAGTTTCGCCGGCCAGTGCTGCTGACGAGTGCGGCCGACGGGGCGAATCGCATTTTCGTCTGCTCGCAGCCGGGAAAGATTTTCGTCTTCCCAAACAGGCCGGACGTCGAGGAGGCCGACACATTTTTGGACTGGGAGAAGAAGACGATCTATAAGGACGAGGAATTTGAAGAGGGCATTCTGGGCCTCGCGTTCCATCCGAAGTTCAAGGCGAACGGCGAGTTCTTCATGTACTACACCGAGCCGCCGCACATCTCGGTGATCTCGCGGTTCAAAGTCTCGAAGGACGACCCGAACAAGGCCGACCCGGCTTCGGAAGAACAAATCCTTCGCATCCCGCAGCCGTTCTGGAATCACAACGGCGGCACGATCTGCTTCGGCCCGGACGGATATCTCTACATCGGCCTGGGCGATGGCGGCAGCGCGAACGATCCGTTCAAGAATGGCCAGAACCGGAAAACAGTGCTCGGCAAAATCCTGCGCATCGACGTCGATCACAAAGACGCCGGGAAGAATTACGCGATCCCGAAAGACAACCCGTGGGTTGGCCAGGCCGATGCCGCTCAGGAAGCGTTCGCGATGGGAATCCGCAACTCGTGGCGAATCAGCTTCGATCGCAAGACCGGCACGCTCTGGCAAGCCGACGTCGGACAAGACCTCTGGGAAGAGATTAACATCATCACCAAGGGTGGTAACTACGGCTGGAACCTGCGCGAGGGAATGCACAAGTTCCTCAGCGGGTCCGACCCACGTCCGGATCTGATCGAGCCGGTTTGGGAGTATCACCACAGCATTGGCAAGTCGATCACCGGCGGAGTCGTCTATCGCGGCCAGAAGCTGCCGGAGCTGCAAGGTTGCTACCTCTACGGCGACTTCGTCAGCGGCAAGCTGTGGGCGCTGAAGTACGACGACAAGGCTAAGAAAGTCATCGCCAACTACATTCTGCAAGGGGACAACCTGCCGATCATGACCTACGGTGAAGACGAAGCAGGCGAAGCCTACTTCACCACGCCGTTCGGCCAGATTTTCACGTTCGCGAAGGCGGAGTGATCTTGGCCGCGCCTGCTCACTCGGACTGAATGTCGTTGAGCAACGACGACCCGAATCGTCCTAATGCAGTGTTCGCTGCCCTGACTTGGGTCGCCGGATTCGGAGTTGTGATTTTTCGCGATTTGTGCCCTCATCGCAGGGACGATCTTGGTTGGGTGGATTTTCCAGTCGCGGTAGCTCAAAACCAGAAATGTTCTCTAGGAGTTCAGTCATGACCGTGACCTTGGAAGAAGCTCAGGCCCACTTGGCCGAATTGATTGAGAAACTGACTTCGGATGAGCCGCTGATCATCACGCACGACGACCAAGCGGTCGCTCAACTCGTGCGGCCGTCGGCCGAAGTCCAAGCTCAGACGTCGCAGTTTGGCTGTTGCCGCGGAATGCTGACTCTGGACGTTGAGGACGATCAGCACCTTGAAGACTTTGCTGAGTACATGCCATGAGACTTCTGCTCGATACGCATGCGGTCCTGTGGTATCTCGTGGGTGACACCCGGTTGAGTGTGACCGCTCGTGGATTGATCGACGATGCCACAAATGTGAAATATGTCAGCCCGGTTGTTCATTGGGAGACAGCGATCAAAATCAGCCTAGGAAAGTACACACTGCATCAGCCGTTCGATGAGTTCTTTCAACTTGGCATGCAGCGCACGGGCTTTCGCGATCTGCCTGTCGAAATCAAGATTACGAACTTGGTCAGCACGATGCCGTTCCATCATCGCGATCCGTTTGATCGATTGTTGGTGGCGCAGGCTCTGGCCGAATTGATGCCCGTTGTCAGTTGTGACTCGGTGCTCGGTGCATACGGAATTCAACGTCTGTGGTAACACGGCTACGTTTCAAAACCGATACGCCAAGTCCGTGCAGACGTAACTCAGGCCGGTCATGTCGAGGAACGGTAGCGGCTGCTTGCGTTCGGAGAGCAGGTACAGCGGCAGCGGGCGTGGCTGTTGCCAGTAGCCGTTGGCAAGCAAGTGCTCGATCAAGTCGGTTTGCAGGTGCGAGACCAGCGTCGAAAGCGCAACGCCGCCTTCGCGGAAGACTTGCCAACGGACTTCGTGCAGCAGGTCGCTGAACAATTGGCGGCGCATGGGATCGGCCCACAGCGCCACCTTCCAGAAGTCGGCGGCTTGCGCACCGCGCCAGAACACGGCGGCCGCGTCGATGCCGCTGAGGCCCGTGATGTAACATGTGCGAACCGCAATCGAGGGACAGCGGCCCATCGACCACTGCAGGTCGTCGAAGCGATGATGTGGATGCCATTCGGGGTGATGTTCGTTTTCGATCAGCTCGGCCACCACGGGCGAGAGACCTGCCTCGGTGATTACGGTCGGGCGACGCGCAGAAGGGCGGCTGACACAGCGAAGAGGGACACTCCGCATAAATGTGCGGCCGAGCCATTCAGCTATCCGGGTTTGCTCGCTCAACTTCTTCAGCGCGGCACCCAGTCGCAGCGGTTGCCAGAAGACCAAGCCGGCGTCGTTGATAACATGATTGGCCAAGTGCGGCATGATCGTGCGCGCCTTGCCGCTGCCGCCCAGCGAAATCCACGGGCGATGCAGCGACATCGCGTGAGTCGCCAAGACCATACCCATGCCTTGGCTGATGTTCGGATCGGCGACGGACCAATCACAGCCCCAGACCATATCGATCCGCTCGTCGTGCCGACGCACACTCCAAGGGATGAGCCCAATAAAACCATTGATCCGGCCGTCGCGGGTCCAGACGTAACCGCGCTCACGGCCCCGGTTGAAGTTCGCGTCGTAATACTTCCACTCGACGACGTCGCCGGACATGCCTCGCCGGCCGAGGTAGTCCTTGACCTGATCCTTGGAAACGTCGTGCAACGCCAGAATGGCATCGTCCATGATTGAACGCGACGCGCGAGTCGCTTCCTGCGATGAGGCGGGACGTGGTCGTCGGCGTTGATGACCGACGAGCGAGAAG
>CAYSHJ010000255.1:0-11884 GCA_964430385.1 uncultured Planctomycetaceae bacterium | reverse complement strand
CGTCATGTGAGCGGCGGCGAACAGCAAGGCCACGTGGCCGACAAGCTGCTCTTCCGTGATGCCTTGATTCAAGTCATGGACGCGAATGAGCTGCGACAGCAGATCGTTGCCGGGTATGGCGGAGCCTCGCCGCCAGCGGATGAGGTCCAGGATTCGCGATTCGAGACGCTCGGCATGTTGCAGCAGCCGCTCGTAGCGGGGCATGAAATCTTCCATCGGCAAAAACGCGGCGAGGCCGAGTTGATGATTCATCTCGACCCACGGATCAAGCATCTCGCCGATTTCGAGAGCGAGATGGAACTGATCCATGCCGAACAAGATCGCGCTGGTGACCTGACGCATGAGCACGGTCATCTCGGCGGCCATGTCGACCACGGAGCCGGGTTGCCAGTCCGACAACATCCGGTCCGTGAAGGTCTCGATGCTGTCGCGATACAGGACAAGCGAGCGCTTCTCGAACGGGCTGGAGACTAATCGTCGCTGCTGCTTGTGTTCATCGCCATTCATGCTGAGCAGGCCGGACGTCAGACGCCGTTGGGCGGAGTCCTTCGGTCCGCGCAGGGTGAAAAACCTGGAATGAAACGTACGCGTGTCGCTCAACACGTGGTGGTTCAACTCGGGGCTGAAGATAAACACCAACTGCTGCTCGGCTTGGCGCAGGACCGCCAGATCACCGTGCTGGCGAAACAGCCGTCGCATGCACGCGATCGGGTCGACCACAAAATCTTGCAGACGACCGTCCGTCACCGGCGAGTTTGTCGTCCACAGGCTGATGTCACGCGTTGGCCGATCCATCGAGACAAACTTTCTATCCGGCATTTTGGATGTGAACCTTTAAGGGTTCTTCAGGGGTTGCGGCAAGAGGACTTCAGCAATTCTTCGTCTTGCGTCCAAGAAACGAATTTCCCTAAAACCCCCTAGGTCAATCAGGTTGAGGAAGGGGTGATGATGAAACAATCTTGGCAGTTGGCAGGCTGGTTCCTGATGGCGGCAACTTTGGCCGGATGTGGTCGTGGTGATTCGTCGACATCTTCGAACGGCCATGCCACGGACAACCTGGCGACGGTCCCGTCGAGCCATGTGATGCCGGCGGATCGAGATCAACTCGCGGATGCAACGGAGAAATCGGGTGTCGTGCCGACGGCCGGGGTAGCCCGTTCGGGAAACAAGCCGTCTGCCGAAAAGGACGACGATGACCGGATCGTCGAGCCGGACAAAGACTCTCCAGAATCGTTCATCCTGCAGATCACTCGGATCAAATTGCGGCCGCTGCATGACGCGGACGACCAGGAAAAGGTGAGTCAACAACGCCGCGAACGGAACCAACAGATCGTCGACTTGGCAACCGAAGCGATCGCTCGAACGCACAATGTCAAGTCGAAGGAACGCATCTTCGACTTGTCGGTGCATCACCTTTTGGAAGCCGAGTTGCAATTGGCTTTGGCGGGCGATCGCGACCACGTCGATGCCCTGTATGAGCACGCCAGTTCACTCTACCAACGGAATCCGAAATCCAAGTCGGCGGTCGAGGCCGGGCAATCGTTGACCGCGTTCGCGCGCCTGAATGCGCAGCGGTTCGGGCGGCAAGAACCGAAGTGGCTGGAAGAGTACGCTCGGCTGGCGCGGCAGTTCGCGAAGAACTTCCCGCTGGAGGAACGTCAGGCCATTTCCGTGCTTCTCGCCGCCGGACAAAGCTGCGACTTTCACGGGCTGACGGGCGAGGCCATTCAGTGCTACGCCATGATCCCTGAACAGTTTCCCGAAAGCCCAGCCGTGGAACGCGTGACGCCCATCCTGCGTCGGCTGAATCTCATAGGCAAACCGTTGAAGCTCGCCGGCCCGACGATCGGTGGCGGTTTTGTGAACGTCGAGGATCTGGTGGGCAAACCGCTGCTGGTGGTCTGTTGGACAACACAGGCGCAACCATTCGTGCGTCAATTGCCGGCGCTGCATGACTTGCTGACGCAAATTGAACCTGAGCGATTGACGGTCGTTGGCGTCAGTCTGGACGACGATGACAACGAATCGGCCGTGCAGACGTTTCTGGAAACCAACGGCTTGAATTGGCAGACAATCCTGCACACCGAGCCGGGCGAACGAGGTTGGAACAATCCCATCGCGACCTACTACGGCATTCAGTCGGTGCCGCTGTATTGGCTGGTGTCTTCCCAAGGAAACGTGATTGAAACGGCGAACGACGTGAAACATATCGAGCCGCTGCTGCGAAAACTGATCTCGCCTCCACGCGCGGCCAAAAACTAGCCGCACGACAGCTTAGATCTTGCGGATGATACCGACGACGGTCCCGAGCACATCGACATTGGATGAATGTGTGGCCTTTTTGGCGGACGATGTGGATTCGAGGCGGGTTCGGTTGCCTTCATGGAACAGCCGCTTGAAGACGGTTTCTTTGCCATCCACGACCGCGACCACGCGGTCCCCATCGCGATAGGACTGCTGCTGTCGGCAGACCAAATAGTCCCCCTTGTTGACGCCATCATCGGCGAACGAATCGTCGGCCGCTTTAAAGCAAGAGTGATCGCCGGAGCCGAGCACATCGATGAAGTCGACCTGCTCGCCTTCCTTGCCCTCCTTCAGCTTGGCTCCTTGGCCCAATTGGCCGCGGTAGTCTACGGCCGTCTTGCGTTGCGGTTTGTCGCAAAGCTGAATGGCTCGCGACATGTTCGCTTCGCGCAAGATCAGTCCCTTCTTTTCCAAAGCCTTCAAATGACACATGACGCCGTTCGGCGACTTGATGCCGAATTCATTGCCGATCTCGCGCACTGTCGGTCCGTATCCACGGTTCATGATTTTGTCTTTGAGGAACTCGTAAATCTCGCGCTGGCGCGGTGTGAGGATCGCGATCTTGTTGCTGTAACTGGTCATGTCATGTCCTCATCAAGGGGATTCGTCCCGAGGAGTCGCCAATTCCCGGGCGAACTGCCAGACCTCGGGACGCCAATTCTGGTCGACGCACTACGCAGTCAAAGAACACGTAATGCATCAGTAGAACTACTCAAATACGGTTGTCGCAAGTCAAGGGTCTCGATTTTCCACGGCTGGCCAATTCGTCGTCTTGGGCAATCTGTAGCCCCGGCCCTCGTGGCCGGTTTGATTTGAATTCGTCGGAAAAAAGGCGGAAGCCTCATCACTCAGGCCACAAGGGCCTGGGCTACAGGTTCCGTAGATTCAAGAATTAGCCAGCCGTGCTCGATTTTCCGCCAGGTTCCGCGACGCCATGGAGTACCTCAGATGGCCAGCTTTGAAAAGCTCGAAGGCTTGAGGACTGCTGACCTGCAGCAGCACGGCCAGAGCTTGCTGGCGATCAACCCGCGTGAGATGTGGCTGCGTCTTGGTATTGGTGCAGCTTGTTGTAGATTGTCTTCATCGCGATGCCGAGTTCCGCGGCGGCCTTGCCCTTGTCGCCCTGATGGCGATCCAGAGCCGCCAAGATCATTCCACGCTCCATGTCCGCGATCGTCCGTGGAGAATCGGTTGCGACAGCGGAACTGACTTCGGCGACGGCGGACAGCGGCGTCTTCTCGCGGCGTTGAGCGACGCTGCCGGGCAAATCTGCGGGTGTGATCGACTGGCCGTCGGAAAGGATGACGGCGTGTTCCAGGGCATTGGCCAACTCGCGTACGTTGCCGGGCCAGTCGTGGCTGGCCAGCGCGTTCAACGTGTCGCGCGTGAGCAGCCCGTCGGGTGCGCGGCGGCGCTTCAGGTGCCGAGCGATCAGCGCTTTGGCGAGTGCCGGGATGTCTTCCTTGCGTTGCCGCAAAGCCGGCAAAGGAATCTCAAATGTGTTGATGCGGAAAAAGAGGTCTTCGCGAAACGCGCCTGTGGCGATCATGTCAGGAAGCGGGCGGTTGGTCGCGCAGACAATGCGGACGTCGACGTGGAATGGTTCGTTCTCACCGACGCGACGGACTTCGCCCGATTCCAGGAACCGCAGCAGTTTCACCTGCATGGACTTGTCGAGTTCGCCCAGTTCATCGAAAAACAGTGTTCCGCCGTTGGCCACTTCCAACAACCCCTTACGACTGACGTCGGCCCCCGTGAACGCCCCTTTGCGATGTCCGAAGAGTTCGCTTTCGACGAGCTGTTCCGGGAGCGCACCGCAGTTGACGGCGACAAAGGGCATGGCCGCGCGAAGGCTGAGATCATGAATGCGCCGCGCGACTAACTCTTTGCCGGTGCCGGTCTCACCCAGGATCAACACACTGGAGTCCGTTGGGGCGACCTTGTCAATCAACCCTTTGACACGCTGCATGCCGGGGGAATCTCCGACCAGTTCGGAGCCTCCTTGCACGGCCTTCAGGCGATTCTCTAAGGCGATCGTTTTGTGCGTCAGCGTGCGCGTTTCCGAGACTCGCTGCAGCGCGTTTTCGATGTCGAACAGGCTGCATGGCTTGGGTAGGAAGTCGAAAACTTGCAGCCGGAGGGCTTGAATCGCGGCGTCCATGCTGCCGTGCGCGGTGTGGATAATCACCGGCGTGTCAGGGGCAAGTTCTTTCATCCGTGCAACGACGTCCCAGCCGCTCAGTCCGGGCATCTGCAGATCAATGATCGCGCAGTCGAAAGATGTTTTTTCCAGAGCTTTGATGGCGGCGGCACCGTCCTCGCCGATGGTCACGTCGTGACCGCGAGCCGGCAACTCGACCGACATTATCTGGCGAATGAGCGGTTCGTCATCGACGAACAACACACGCAGCTTACTGCACGACGAGGCACTCAATTCGTGACTCCCGATTCCCTTCGGAGAGTATTTCCCGGCGATCCGTGCCGTGGAAGGGGCGGGTTGATAGCAGAACCGACCAGACGAGGCAACGCGGGTCGTCAATTTCGGATTTGGGATTGGATTCCAGAAGTTGCCACCGTGTCCACAATCCGCAATCGCAATTCCGCAATCTTCATTCAAGCGGCGTCGTTTTGCGCGGCGGCGACGCGCGGCAGGCTCAATCGGAACGTGCTGCCTTGGCCGGGGCCATCGCTGGTGGCACAGAGGCGGCCACCGTGGTCGTTCACGATGCGGTGGCTGATCGAGAGTCCCAAGCCGGTTCCATGGCCGGTCGCCTTCGTGGTGTAAAACGGCACGAAGATGTTCTTGAGCACTTCCGACGTCATGCCACAGCCAGAGTCTTGGAATTCCAACTCGACGTGATCGATCAATTCCGTCAGGCGAATGTCCAGTCGGACTGGCATGACGGACTCGCGTTTGGCGAAATCAGAAGTTGTTACCACGGAAGCCGCTCCATTGAGCGTCACGGTTGTCGAGGCGACTTGAGGTCCGGTGCTTTGCAGCCGAGGTTGACGTTCGACGGAGTCCGTGTCGTTCATCGCGTCGAGCGCGTTGGCCACGAGGTTCAGCACGACTTGTTTGATCTCGTTGCCGTTGATTTCCAGCGTGCAGGGTTCGGTGCGGTCGAAGACGATTTCGCAGCGACGATATTTCGTCATCGCGCGCACCAGTTTGACGACGTCGTGAATGATCAGTGTCAAGTCGTATCGGCTGCGTTGGCCATCGCCGCCGCGGGCGAAATCCAGCAGCTTGGCCGTGATCTGTTGACAGCGAACCGCTTCGGACTGAATCATCTTCAGATAATTCTCGGCAAGAGCGGCGTCTTGCGGCGACGCCTCGCGGCACAGCGCGGTCAAGCGGCCGAGCATGGATTCGCTCGTCCAACGGATGGCCGTCAGCGGATTGTTGATTTCGTGAGCGATGCCTGCCGCGAGGAATCCCAACCCGGCCAGCCGCTCCTGTCGCATCATCTGATCGGCAAGATCACGCGCCTTATGGTCGAGATCTTCGCGAATTTCGAGAAAGCGATCGGTCATGCGGTTGAACGAATCGGCCAACTCGGCGAACTCGTCGTTCGTGTGCAGCCGCACGCGGTACTCGAACTTGCCCTGCGCGACACGCGACGTGCCGTCCAGTAGTTTGTCCCAGGGCTTGAAGATCCAGCGATAACCCGCCACTGTGAAACCAATGAACATCAAGACCACCAGCAAGGTGGCCAGGCTCACGTACACGAAGCTGGCTTTGTACGCCTCTCGCGCGGAACCAAGCAAACCGGTCAGACCGGTGCCGAATTCCGGCAGGCTGATGGCGACGGTCTGCGTGGCACCGACCCGCAACAACAGCCACGCGGCGGTCTTTTCGGAAGATTCGGGGTTTGTGAGATGAACCTGTTGCCGGCGGAGTTCTTGCAAGCGTTGGTCGATGTCCCAGAAACCGGCTTGCCACAGCTCGCGCGTCGTCGCCAGTTCCGGATCCTGCGGCAATTCAGCCAACTTGGTCCAGGCGTCGCGCGTTCGTTGCTCCACCGCGGACAAGCGCAGTTCGAACTGTTGTTGCCGCGCCGCGCAACCTTGAACCGTGTTCGGATAGATCGCCTGTAACGGCTCGAACAACGTGGCCAGCGGTTCGATCAATTCGCGGCGTTGTGGAACTCGATTGAGGTTTCTGTCGAGGTCATTGACGACATCTCGGTACGACAGAATCGCCGACAGACTGGTGACAGTCAGTGCGCCGATCATCGCAAGCACCAGCCAGAATCCAAACATCAGCTTGCGGCGGACAGTGTACATCGCGGTCGTCGATCCCTGACGAAGCGGGGCGGTGCCGAATCCTTAGCGACAAAGTTATAGCGAATCGAAGCGGTGCGTTCGATGGCAGTTGGAATGAAGCGTGAACTGTGAAGGGTGAATATTCGTCATTCCCGGACGCCTTCTCCCGGTTCGACTGGGTTGCCGGGGTCTTTCTTGGCCGCAGCTTCGCGTGCGGCGGCGAGGCGGTGCTTTTGCAGTCCGTCCATCAGTCGGTCGATAGCCATCGCGAGTTCCTTCAGTGCGGCGGGCCATTGTTTCTTGCCAAGAGCTGCGTCCGCCGCGTGGCTGGCCACTTCGCAGGCGGCGACGTCGTAGGACCAACATTCCGTCTGCGCGGTGCGTTTCGTCTCGGATTCGAGTTTGACGAGCATGGCCATGAATTCCGACGTCAGTTTGGCGTTGGCGGTGCGATACGCCTTTGAGAGCACGGTTTGTTCGACCTTGACCGGACTCGCAGACGCCCGTCGTTGACGTTGATTGCGCCACAAAATTCCGACCACCAACGCCGCGGCGAGCGACAAGCCAGACAGCGTCGCGCCGCGAGGCACGTCTTGTTTGAGCAGCGCCCATCCCACGCCTAGCGCGAACGTGAGAGCACACATCCACAGTCCGCCGAGCCACAACCAATGGAAGTGATCAGGTTCAGGATCGGGAGTCGGCGTTTCGTCCGGTTGCGGCGACACGCCGGTTGGCAATGGGCCGACGTGAGTGATGATCGCCGTGATGTTGTCGGGACCACCGCGAAGATTCGCCAAATTGACCAGCAGTCGACACGCCTCGCCGGGCGGCAAGTGTTTCGCGATCGCGCCGATTTCGCTGTCCTTGACGAGGCCGGTCAGACCGTCCGAACAGAGCAAAAAAATGTCGCCTGGCCACACGGGAAACGGGCCGTCGACTTCAGGTTCGACGGTCGGCTCGGGACCGATCGACCGAGTGATGACGTGTTTGGCCTCGGGGAGCACATGATCGTCCGGCCTCAGGCGGCCGTGCCGGATCAGTTCCCACTCCAAACTATGATCAAAGGTCAACTGGTCAATTTGATCACGTCGGATGCGGTACAGCCGACTATCTCCGACGTGTCCGGCCACGCCTCCGTTTGGTCCCAGCGCAAGAGCCACACACGTCGTTCCCATGCGGTTGAAGTCAATGTTCTGCGAGCCTCGTTCGTGGATCGCAGCATTGGCCTCGTGAATGGCTGCGGCGAGTGCGGTCGGCATGTCGTCGGCGCGGTTCTTAAAATACGAATGTGGAATCGTGTCCACGGCCAGTTTGCTGGCCAACTCACCGACCGCGTGGCCGCCCATACCGTCCGCGACGATGAACAGATGCCCGCGCGTCTGAAAGGTCTCCGCGTCGGGGCTGAGCATCACCACGCAGGCGTCTTGGTTATTGCGGCGGCGAAAGCCAATGTCGCTGAGCGAAGCGTATTGAACTTTCTGCTCCCACCGCATCGGGCACTCCCGCGAACCGCCGCACGGCGCCGGCGAAGGTTGACTCTGAACGCAAGCCACTTGCTGTACAAAAATCGCGGCCTGCGGCTCCATCTTATCGGTGTGAAATCTGCCAAGTAAAGCGTGTGATTCGACGCCTATTTTGTCTCGTGGGCAGCCGGACGAACGTGGCCCATTCGCGAGAACAAGTTCGTTCAGGCGGTGGCCGCTTCATCGCCGGAGGTCTTGTTCGTCCCGTCGGCCTCTTTGGGATTAATGGCCGGCGGCGAAACACTTTGTCCCAATCCAGCCCAAGCGTGAAGCCACTCGGCGAGCGACTCCGCATCGATCGTCTTGTCAGTCTTCAGAGCGACTCGTTCTTGAATTTGTCCGTCTTCGGTCTCGAAGGCCAGCCGGACGGAATAATCCGGTCGACTGTCCGTCTGAGCGTCACGCGGCGGCGACTCATCGATGTTGATGCTGCGGAGTTGACTTGCGGCGATCGTGAATTCCCTTGTTGATACTGCGTCTGCCGGCCACGTCAACGTGCGGAGGTGCTCGTTAATGATGAGGCTCGGCGGCACGGAATTGGCCGAGAGGACGGTGTGCCAATAGGCTAAGACGGCGACCGATAGAATGACGATCCATGCGGACGTCGTCGCGAGAAGATTCTGACTCCAGCCGCCGAAAGCCCCGCCGAAAACCCAAATGAAGCTCAGTCCACCCACGACGATCAAGGCCATCACAAATGGCTGGCCGTGGAAGCGTCGCACGAGCCAACAATCTCCTTGGCGGCGCATTGGCAGACGGCTGTCTTTGCGGGTTCTGTGAAACACCCACCACCAGCCACCGACCATGACCACGTTGAATGGTGCCCAAAACAACGCCAAAAACAGCGGCCCGCCATCAAGCTGACGCTCGAGCACGGATTCTTCCGGACAATTGGGGTTGTAGAACACATCCACCTTTTGGCCGACCGGTCGTTCCTGTACTAAACGCCGTGCGGAGAACGAATCAAGAAGACCGGCGCCGAGATAACTCAAACGTTCGCCGACGAAATTCTGGCCGTTGACGAGGTAGCTGTATTTCAAATGCGGACGCGAGGCGAAGGCGCCGTTGCTGCCGTTCGCTTGAACGACCTCGCTCTGCGTCATCGTTCCCGCCACGCTGGGGTATGTCCAAGACCAAAAGGTCTTCCCGATCATCGTCAAATGCACAATGTCAAAGAACAGGACGAAAAACGACCAACAGAGCAACCAGACAGAAACAAGTCCGGCCGCGAAAACGCGTTCGATCAACGAGAGTGGCCGACGATCGTGAGGGCTTGCGCCGAAGGCAACTGGCAACATCAGTCGGCTCCCGGAGTGGATGTTCTTTCGCCGAACAACCAGCCGAGTTGCGGCAACATGTCCAGCAACGCTTCCAGTGGCAGGCCGACAACGTTGGTGAGGCTGCCTTCGATCCGTTGCACGAAGACGCTGGCCAAGCCTTGTAACGCGTAGCCACCCGCTTTGCCGAGCGGTTCGCCAGTGGCCAGATACCAATCCAGCATCTCGTCCACATCGTCATGGAACCAGACGTACGATTGCACGAGCCGTTCAAGCCGCACGCTGCCGGGCCATGTGGACAGACAAACGGCGGTCGCGGCGATGTGGCTCCGTCCGGCATACAGCTCGCGAAACCAGCGGCGCACGACGTCGGGCCAAATCACATCATTGGGCGGTTGCCCCAGCACCTGATGTCCGCCATCCGCGTCCGTCGCGATAATGACCGTGTCGGCGGTGAGCACCAATCGCGGCTGTGTGGTCTGCTCTTCGACGCGTGTTCGCCGCGAAAGTTGTTCACGGACGTCCTCGTTCTTCGCCCGCGCGATCGCTTGCAGCCGCTGCGCAATGTCGAGCCAGGTGGTCAACTTATCGAAGCCGGCTTCGGCGGCACCGTTCGGCGGGCAGATTTCGATTTGTTCCGGCCTGACCAGCAGGCTCAACAATTCGCGGCGCCGAGGCGACCGAGAACCCAAGACCAACTGCGCGGATGTCATAGTGCTCGTCTCTTCAAGTTTCTGGGCGGCTGCCCATTTCCAGAAATTGAGAGTAGCCGCCGTCGAACTATACCGCGCGCGGCCGAGGCTGACACTAACCCGAAGCGTAAGCGAAGAATTGTTACCTCAGTCCTCGCTCACGCATCGGGGTAGTATGCCGCGCTCAACGATCCCACCACAGTCAACCACAGTCGGGAAGCCGTGGACATATCGCATCCGGCATCAGGCTTCGTGTTGAGCGCAGACGTCGCCCGAAAAGCCGAGCCACCAAAGCCGGCTCGCCAAATCCTTCAAAACACCCCGCGCGGGGTTACTCGATCCCCAAATTGCGTTCGATGCTCATGGCTTTGGGGGACAGGATCCACTTTCGGAACGGGTCGTCGTCCTTTTCCTTGGGCCGCGTGGCGCGAGCGGACTCGCCAAGGTCAGCCCATTCGTCGTCGGTATTTTCCGTGCCGTCACGAGGGCCGCCGCTGCGAGGCTTCAGCGATTTCATCGACTCGTGAGTCACCGTCTTCGTCGCCTCCACAACGGCACAGCCATTGAGACCAAACAGCAGCGCGACGGCAACCAACAGTCGGCAGGTACGAGACAACATCCTTGTTTCTCCGCAGTCATGCCCCCTCCCCGGTGAGCGGCTTGTCCCAGCTTTGGACCTGTGCGTCCAGAGGAATTAGCTGCCGTACCGCCGGCCGTTCTACTTTTTGCCGCAATTTTACGTTGTTTTGCCTCAGGCAGAATTGTGAGATTGCATCCCAGCGGGTTGCCAGCCATTTTGGCTACGAACCCGCTAAGGTCGACCGGACGTCAATTCCTGTCCCGGGGGCGTCGCTCTGCTCGACGTGAGTTGAGTTCTTCACCGTCAGGATGATCGTTGAGGCTCAACGACCGCGTCAGCCAGCCGCTCGGCGAGTACAACGCCAGATCGCTGTTCCGCGACGCGCGGCGCTTCCAACGCACCAAGTCTCTGTCTGTACTGCTAGTCCTCAAACAAGCCTCCCCACTGAGCCGGGCACCCGCAGGGTCGCAGTACCTCGTGGGTTTTTGCACTACTTGAACTCCATTCGAATTCAACTGCCGCGTAGTGCAGTAACCCGTAAAAATCGCCGACGCAAGGTCGGCGGGGCCGCTTGTTCGAAGGGCTCATGGAGCCGCTCTGGACAACATGTACCGGCCGCTACCAGGCTCGGAGCGGTGGCCCCGCCAGTGTTCGCAGCAGGCTGTCACGAAACGTGACGAACGACCGATCCGCGGCTTGCTGAGCGGACATCGTGGCAGCGCCAAAACGGAGCGCTTGCTGCAACGGTTCCTCGGCCGCGAGGCCGGCGGTTTGGAGCAAACTGACCGCCGATTTCAAACGCGGATCGTCTTTGATGCGGTCTTCGATGTCCGGACGCGGCTTCGTCGCGTCCGCTTGTTCGACGTGCTGCCAAATGGTTTCCCATGCGTCGTTCGGCAAACGGACCACGAACTGAGTGGTGACGGATGTTTGCCGCAAATCGTCACTCGACTGAACTCGCGTGACGCGGAAGCCGCGTCGCTCGGCGGCTTGAGTCGCGTCGATGGCCGATTGTAGCGCGGCGTCTTTCACAGGCGTTGCCGGCTTCGGCGAAGCTTCCCCCAGCAAGTCCTTCAGTTGAGCCTGCACTTGTTGCCGCAACAGTTGCAGGACCAGCGTGCCGATCTCAGGCGCTTGTCCTTTGGCCGACGAATCCGTGCGCACGATCGACTCGCCCGTTCCTTGAAACTCGACCGGCGAGACCAGTGCGTGTTCGACGATCGCCATTCGCGCCGCCCATTC
>CAYSHJ010000254.1:0-1874 GCA_964430385.1 uncultured Planctomycetaceae bacterium | reverse complement strand
AGCTCCTGCTCAAGCTGTTCGCGCGTCTTCGGCTCGGTCGGATGAGCTGACGGTAACCATTTCGCAACCAGCGCCTTCACTCTCCCTTTCGCCGTTCCGGCCGAGGCCGATTCCGGCGGCACCGATTCGCTCGCCCGAATGTGATCGACATCGGTGCGGACGTCGGTCGCTCGCTGATAGCGCAGCGATGGTTCTTTCTCGAGCGCTCGCAGCACTACGTCGTCCAGCCGCACATCGATCCGGACTCGCTGCGACGGCAGTGGGAAGCGGCCCAGCGGCAGTTCGCCGGTCAACATTTCGTAGAAGACGACTCCCAACGAAAAAATGTCAGCGCGGTGATCAACTTCCGTCGGATGCTCGACCTGTTCGGGAGCCATGTAATGGGGCGTCCCGATCACCTCGCGCGTGCCGGTCAACGGTCGGTCGTTCGAGTTCGCGTGTTCGTCGGTGGGCCGTGCGATCTTTGCTAAACCAAAGTCCGCGATTTTTACGCGGCCTTCTTTCGTCAGCAGAATATTTTCCGGCTTGATGTCGCGATGGACGATGCCGTGCTCGTGAGCGTACTGCAATGCATCGCAGACTTGCGGCACAATGCCCAACGCCTCCTTCGGAGTCAGCCGCGCCGATTGCTCAATGTGCCGCAAGCTGGTTCCATCCACGAATTCCATCAGGAAGAAATATAGATCCCCCTGCTTGCCGAAGTCGTACACCGTCACGATGTGCGGATGATTGAGCTTCGCCAGTGCCCGAGCCTCACGCTGAAACCGCTCCGCGAAGCCGGGATCGTTTTCGAAGTCCGGCCGCAGAATCTTCAACGCGACCAGCCGATCCAGTTCTTTCTGCCGAGCCTTGTAGACCACTCCCATGCCGCCGTACCCGACCCGCTCCAGAATCTCCAACTGCGGAAAATACGGAGCGAGCTGTTCCGGCAACGGCGCAACAAACCGTGGCCGATACGCCTGCGTGCTCGGCTGATCCAATCCGGGCTGACTTTCAAAGCCCAGCTTGAGCAAACACTTCGGACACAACACCGACGGCGTCCCCGGCGGTACACTCGCGCCACACTGGGGACAGAGTTTCGCCGTGGTGTTTGCTTTGGGAGGCTGACCGGATTCCGGTACGGAATCAGCCGCAGGATTGTCTTCGGCAGCAGTCATGACTCGCCCTCGTGAATGACTTCCACCCAGTACTAATCCGTTTTCATCCCAAGGTTGCAGAAATTTCGATAGGAGGATGGGCACTCTTGCCCGTCAGCAGCAAGAGACGGGCAAGAGTGCCCATCCTCCGATCAAATCCCACGCGTTACGAACCAGCCACTGCCTCCATCAGACTTCGCAATTCATCATCGACTTCAGTCGAATCGACCAACGTTTCGGCGACTTCGCCTCGGAGGAGTTCGCGGTAACGGCGGCGCAGGCGGTGAGCGGCGGATTTGA
This sequence comes from uncultured Planctomycetaceae bacterium, assembly GCA_964430385.1. Classification (GTDB taxonomy): domain Bacteria; phylum Planctomycetota; class Planctomycetia; order Planctomycetales; family Planctomycetaceae; genus CAYSHJ01. Next base: position 438 of record CAYSHJ010000254.1, on the reverse strand, counting down.
TCGCTTCTTCGGACAGGCCGAATCGCGCGCCCAAATCGCTGTATGGCAATCGAGTCTCGTCGCCGTGCAAATGCGGTTCGAGCGATTCGCACAGCTCGCCGCGCCCTTCCGAGTGATATTCGGCTCGCAATTTCTCCATCGTCGTTTGCAACACGGTCAAGGCCCATTGCCGCTCGAAGAGCCGTTCGGGAGTTTCATTGTTGGCTGGCTCGTGTTCGTATCGGCTCTCCGCCTGAGCGACATCGAGCGACTGGATGACTCGCCCGCCACCCCGTTTCTGAGCGTCATCGTATCGCCTTTCGCTCATCAAAAAATTCTGCAACGATTTCAGTAAGAACGACCGAAACCTCCCGCGCTGCCGATCCGCTTGCGCGATGACATTCCCTTCCAACAAGAACGCGAAGAATGACTGCGTCCGATCTTCCGCTTGCTCCGGCG
>CAYSHJ010000253.1:0-5644 GCA_964430385.1 uncultured Planctomycetaceae bacterium | reverse complement strand
GCAAATCTCATGCCAAGCATGATCGCCTTCGCAAACAAATTACAAAGTGAGTGCCATTGGGCTAGCGCCGTGCCGCTCACTGAAGCGATCAGTGCGGACCCGCCGTTGCTGACCGATTATCAGGTCGTCGTGATCGGCGTCACCGACCGCGAAGCCAAAGCGTGGGCCGAGCGAGCGACGTTGGTTCGCATGGGCCCCGCTCGGCGCGGGTCTCCCGACCCCGCCGAAACACCCGACCGCAGGTCTCCTCTTCATGCAGCACAAGACAGCCAAACGCAAAGAGGAGACCTACGGTCGGACCGCAGTGCGGGGTCAGGAGACCCGCGCACAGCGCAGGGTTTCACAACCGACGCCCGAACGCTGGCCGCTCAGATCGGCTTGGCCAAAGCGATGCAGAAATACAATCTGCGGAAGCTCATCACGTTCCACTCGTCGGTGGCGAAGGCCGCTCGGTTCGTCGATGCCACACTGCGAGATTCCTTGCCGGGAGTGATCCCGCACCTGACGCGGTCGTCTCAGCCTTCGGGAAAATCTTGGACGAAACACATCTCAGGTCACACACCCGCCGGCCAACGAGCCACGTTGCTGAAAGGGCTGGGCAACGTCTAGGTCGGCCTAGCGTGGCTCCGACAAATCGGCGCGGTGAAGCAGAATGGCCGGCATGGATATACGATCAAAAAGATCAGTGCGCTTGTCCAAACGATTGACGCCGTATGAAATGACCTTCCAGAGGCTATACCGAACTGAACTGCCTCAAAGGCGCCGTCACAAGGAGCGACATGGTGAGCGAGTACGAACTGTGTATGGCGTTGCTGCGATGCGATAGCACGGAAGCGGTTGTGGCCTTGTTGTCAGATGCCGGTTATTGGAATGACCGAGACGCTTGGCGAAACTTCGGCGATCTTGAAAACAACTGGAGCACCATCGGAAACCAGCAAAGTAGTCCGCACGCGGCGCTCGTCGAAAAGCTCGTCAATGCGGTCGATGCGACACTCATGGGCCACTGCTATGCCGCTGGTATTGAACCGACGTCAATCGACGCGCCTCGAACGATGCGCGACTCAGTGGCGCAGTTCTTTGACAACACGACCCTCGAACAGAACCCGCAAGCTGGGTTGATCCGCAACTGGCCCGCCAGCAAACGCACTCAGGTTGCGCAATCAATCACTCTCGTCGCGACCGGTTCAAGGAATAAGCCATGCTTCACGATTTCGGATGCTGGCGAAGGACAAATGCCCGACGAAATGCCAAACACGTTGTTGTCGCTGACTCGGACGAACAAGCTGCGAATCCCGTTCGTCCAGGGAAAGTTCAACATGGGAGGAACGGGCGTCTTCAAGTTCTGTGGTGAGCCACACAATCTCCAGCTTGTGATTTCGCGCCGACACCCAAAGGCATTGAAGGGCTACAGCAGAGATGGGCAGTTGTGGGGTTTTACTATTGTCCGACGTGAAGACCCTGAGCGCGGACGACGAAGCTCGGTCTTCACGTACCTTGCTCCACTCGGAAAAGATTCGCAACCTGGAAACGGTGGCGTGCTGCGGTTTCCAGCCGATGAGTTCCCGCTGTTTCCATTGTTCGACGGCAAAACCGAACGGAACGCATATGGACGCAACGTAAGGTGGGGCACGGCACTCAAACTCTACGAGTATTCGCTCCCCGCCAGCGGCCGGTCAAACATCTTGATGAGCGATGGCTTGATGAGGCGGACCGATTTGCTTCTTCCTGACACGGCACTGCCGATTCGGTTCTTTGAGGCACGCGACTTCAAAGGGCATGCCGGAAGTTTTGAGAACACACTCACTGGCCTGAGCGTCCGCCTTGAGGATGACAAGACGAATAATCTCGAAGAGGGATTTCCGACTTCGTGCCCGCTCGCTGCCAGCAACGAGCGAATGACCGCGACGATCTATGCCTTCAAGGAAGACAAGGCAAAGACCTATCGGAATGACGAAGGGATTGTCTTCACTTTGAACGGTCAAACACACGGCTACCTGACTCAGGACTTTTTCCGCCGAAAGGGTGTTGGGTTGAGTTACCTGTCCGACTCGCTGCTCGTGGCCATCGACTGTAGCACGTTCACGCCTCGTGCTCGCGAAGACTTGTTCATGAATAGCCGAGATCGCCTGAGTCGAGGAGAACTCCGAAGTTCCATTGAGTCCGAGCTTGAGGACATGCTCAAGAATCACCAGGGACTTCGCGAGCTTAGAGAGCGCCGACGACGAGAGGAAACGGAATCACGGCTCGCCGATTCAAAACCGCTCGAAGACGTGCTTGAGATGATTCTCAAGCAATCGCCCAGCTTGGCAAACCTGTTCCTGCTTGGAAAACGTGCGTCGAATCCATTCAAGGTCAGGGAAGTACAGGAACACGAGCAGCCGTTCGCCGGCCACCGATTCCCCACCTATTTCAAGTTCAAGGGCAAAGACTACGGCTTCATCCTGGAGAGAGAAACCCATTGCAACATGCGGTGCAGGATCAATTTCGAGACCGATGCCGACAATGACTACTTCAGCCGCGCGCTTGACCCTGGGGGTTTTTCGTTCTTTGGAATTGTTGGCGGAAACAAATTACCCGTGTCGAACTTCACGGGTCCAAATCTAAATAATGGCATTGCAACTCTGAGCGTTAAGTTGCCAGAGGACGCGCAGGTTGGCAGCAAAGTTGAGTTCTTGGCCACGGTTACTGATCCATATCGTGAGCAACCTTTCGAGAATCGCTTCACGGTGCTCGTAAAACCGGAAGCTATTCCAAGCGGCAGTCCTGGCACTCGCCGTAATCCTCCGAGCACCGATGACGGCAAAGGCCGAGAACAGCCTGCTGGAATCTCTCTGCCAAACATTATCCCAGTCACGGAAGCAGAATGGCCGAAACACGGATTCGACAAGTTCACAGCCCTCAAGATCAAAGATGCTGGCGATGACGAGCAAGATGCCACTGACGATCCAAACGTGACCCGTTACGACTTCTTTATCAACGTCGATAATCTCTATCTCAAAACGGAAATGAAGTCTGCGAAGTCCGACGTGCCGTTATTGAAGGCTCGCTTCACGTACGGAATGGTTTTGGTCGGGCTTGGGCTACTGCAACAAGACATGACCGATCAGCAGAAGAATGGCAATGAATCGACGGCCGATGAAAAAGATGACGTTGCCGAAGACATCGAGACGAGAGTGGAACGAGTCACGAAAGCACTGGCTCTCATCATGCTGCCGATGATCGAGTCACTTGGAGGACTCGACGTGGCGGAGGTCGCGGCGAGCACGGTTAGCGGCGAGGCAACCTGAACGACTGCGTGCAAAAAAAAAACTCCACTATCTTTTCCGGTGAAACAAGACCACTTCGTAGCTCGACGCGATATTGCCGCGCATCACCGAGTACCATCGACGTCCCGGCACCGGCCGCCAGAGCCGTTCAGAGCAGTCAACGCCAACACTATTTGGCAACACTTCCCGGTAGCCGGCATTTCGCATCGCACGCAGGTACGAATCCAGTTGCCAATCGGGCGACGAAAAGGCAACAAGCTGGACGACTAACCCTTTGTCTGCGAGCAAATCACGTAGATTGAAAAATGCCTTCTCGATGCCAGCGAAGTAGTTTCTGAGTTTTTCCTGCCGCCTGTCGCCCAGCGTGTAATGGACATCTCCACGCCCATCAAGGCAGTTCGCAAGCCAGAAAGGCGCTGGTGTTTCTCGGCGACCTCTGACGTTCCAACGGTGATAAAGGACATGGACGCCCGGGTAAGGGGGCGACGTGAGAACGAGATCGGCTTTTGCCTTGAATGAGCGTCCGAACGATTCGGAACAGAGTTCTGTTGCCGACTTTTGCACACATCGAAAGTCGGTGCTCTGGCCTCGCAACTTATCGCGTTTGGCAAGGGCAACGCGGTACTGTCGCATTGCAGCAATCGACTCCGCGCATTTTTCCGCGAGCGTTTCCCGGAACTCCACAACAGTTGGGATTTCCTTGCGGCAGTCCATCGCCCATTGCCCGCATCTAAGTAGAACGCATCTCGCAAATCGTTGATGACGATGCGAAGGCAGATCACTTACCGACGCCACAAACTGTTCGCACAATTTCCGCAGACGCCACGGCATATTGCGGTCGTATCCCTCAAAATCAGCGGTTCGCAAGTTTTCGACGGCTCGGTGGATGTTGAGTTGATTGGGGACGGACTGAAACCAACTCTCCACGACCCGCAGATCCGCATTGGAAAGTGGAATCGATTTCGTGCGTGTGAGGAAGACGGCGAGAGAACTGATGTCGCTTCCGAATGCGTGCCGTCCCGCTAGACGTGCCTCGACCATCGTGGTCCCACCACCAACGAACGGATCAAGAACTGTGTCGCCCGGTGAAGTAAAGTGCTCAATTGCGGACCGAGCAAACACAGGCGAAAAACGAGCCGGGTACTTGTACAAGTTGTGAGTGGAGCCCTTCACCGGACTCTGGTCGCGTGCTGCATCCAAGAACGATCTGCTGATTGGAGCGATTGATTCGGCGGGCATTTTTCATTTACTTCCGTGTAAAGAGGTGGAATCGGAAGTCTTGTATGACGCGGCGCGATACCCCTCAAGACGAGTTTAGAAAGCCGCACTCTCTCCACGAGAACGCGGGGTCGGGTGTGCGACTTTCAGAAATTGCCGCCGGCCCGTTCTCCAATTCCCAAGCTCGCAACGGCAATTTCTGAAATTCGCACACCCGACCCCTCAGGCGACTTTTGGTTCTTGGCCTTGGTCGCAGAGTCCGCCGCGGCGGACCGAAGGTCGCCGTGGGTTTCCACCCATCCGCCTCGGCGGAGCCATCACGCCAAACAATCTCGTCGCGGAGCGACGAATGAACCATCGCTACACCATCGTCCGCCCAATGGATGCGCGTCGTCGTCTCCACCCATTCCCTCGTCGCTCCGCGACGAACCATTCGCGCGTCATCGGCATCCGTGGGTTGAAACCCACGGCTACCATCAAATGTCGCTCCGCGACAGACGACGTCTCGACCCTTCTGGAGACCATTGGTTCTTGGCCTTGGTCGCAAAGGCCGCCGCGGCGGACCGAAGGTCGCCGTGGGTTTCAACCCATCCGCCTCGGCGGAGCAATCACGCCAAACCATCTCGTCGCGGAGCGACGATGGAACCGTCGCCACACCATCGGCCGCCAAAGGCGTGTGTGTCGTCTCCACGCATTCCCTCGTCGCTCCGCGACGAACGATTCGCGCGTCATCAGCGCGTAGGATGGCCGCCCTCGGCCGTCTTGCGGTTCACAGGCCATTCGTCCGAAAGCACGGACGGCCGAGGGCGGCCATCCTACGTTTACGCGACTTCTCTCCGCGGCGTGTACTTCTTGAAGTGGGCTTCGTCGGCGTAAACTGACTCACGCTCGCCGATGACGCGGACATCATCATGAGTTGGCGGAAAAAGGCCTTTGAAACCCAACGGAATTGAGATACCTTGGCCCATCATGAAGATGACCAAACGAATGATCGCACAAGCTCAGCGGATGCGAGCTGTTCGCTTGCAGTCGCCGAAGCGAACATCCGCCGATGCCTACGCGCAGTTGGACCGATTCCTGCGGGTGAGCGATACGGAGCAGAGTGGCGAGCCGTCGAACAATGGTGCCAAGAAGCAGGCTTGATTCTGCCCGCTCGTGTG
>CAYSHJ010000252.1:0-3163 GCA_964430385.1 uncultured Planctomycetaceae bacterium | reverse complement strand
GTCGCAATCCTTCGTGGACAACGCCACGCCATACTTCACGCACGCCAAGCCACTCGTGATCGCGCACACGCCCCCATTCGCTCGCACGGTCGAGACGAGGTTTTCGTAGAAGCGGTCGAGTTCGGCTTGGGAAATCATGGCTGAACCTCGCGTTACGCGCCCCATCCCGATTGTCGATTAGGGTGCGACGCCAATCGCCGAGTTGTTTGGCTGAGCGACGACCGATGTGTCATCGCTCGATGTGGGCCGGCTACTCCACCGAGACATCTTCCACGGTCACTTCGGCAGTGACGGACTGCTGAAAGGTCTGGGCACCCGCGGCAATTTCCATCTCCATCGTCGTCGTGACGCGACTCCGCGCGATGCGGCCGAGTTGATTGTCGAACAAGATGTCGCCGCTGCCGGATCCCGATTTCAGTTTCACCATCACCGGCAACTTGGAATTCGGATCGGCTTCCAGATCGATCTTCAGTCGCAGTTCGATCTTCTCCATTCCCGATTTGTCTCCCGGACCGAGGTAAGTGTGCTCGCGCTGCATCGTCATCTTGCCGATGGGCGACTTGATCTCGGTCGGGACGGTCCACTTGTCTCCCGGCTTGACCGGTTTGTCAGGCAGCGAGATTCCACTTTGCTCGGCAATCTGTTTCAGTCCTGCTTCCGAAAACATCTCACCACCGAATGCCGCGCCCGGCGAACCTTTCAGACCATCTAAAGCCTTCGGAGGCATGACGAAGTCTGAAATTGTGCCGCGCGAATCACACTTCATCGACCAATCCACACCAATCATCGGCCGCATCATTTTGTCGATCTGTTGCAAAATGGGATCGGTCGGTGCCGCTTCATTGGTGTCGTACTCCAGCTTTTTGTTGAGCGGAGCCGGCATGACCATCGTCATGCGAACTCGCGGCAATCGTTGGCGAAGTGTAGCCACTCCCGAGGTGTTCACTTCGTCGCAGGTCAATTCCATTTCCATGATCTGAATGATTTCCGTTTTCGCGGCGGGCTGTCCCGGGAATTGCATCACCATCGACTGCTTTTGAGTCATCTTCTGCTTTTGGACTTCCCCTTTCTTGAACGTGGCCTGCAACGTCGTCTCGGCCATTGCGGTGGTCGACAGGGCGAGCCAACAAACGCTCAATACGCGAACCATCAGGCGCCTGGACACGAGACTCTCCTCGGAAAGGGGAATGGGAACCCACGGAACTGCAAGCACAAGGCCAGCTACGGCGATCACTCCGTAGTCCGGACGCCTACGTCCGGACTCGCGAAAACTGCTCTTGTTCATTGAGATGATGGTAGACCGGACGTGGGCGTCTGGTCTACGAAGTTTGGTTGCCACCCGTTTTGGGTCATTCATCGAGCACAAACATGTTCATTCGCCCGCCTCCGCCAGGGTTTCGTGGACTACATCCGGATTTACCCATCCGCGTCTATCAACGAAATCTCCCGCACTGGCGACAAGACGGAGCAACCTACTTCGTGACGTTCCGATTGGCCGATGCCCTGCCTCAAGAGAAGCTGAAATTCCTCATGCGGATGCGAGCGGAATGGGAGCGGACTCTTCCAGAGCCGCGAACCGAATCGGACTGGGAGGCGTATGCTCGGCCACTCACCAAATACGTCTTGGCATGGTCTGACGAAGGCTACGGCGATTGTTGGTTTCGCGAGGCTTGCTGGGCCAACGATCTTCACGAACGGCTGTTGCACTTTCACGACCAACGGTACTCGATTGGTTGCCATGTTAGCATGCCGAATCATTGTCATGCGGTGATTCGGCCATTTGATGGCTCGAGTTGGAAGACTTGTTGCAACCGATGAAAAGTTTGACCGCGCGGCACATCAACGAGGCTCATGGTGAAATCGGGTCGCTGTGGCAAGAGGAATCGTACGACCGAATCATCCGCGACGACGAGCATCTTTATCGAGTCATTCAATACATCGGTCGCAATCCGGCAAACGCGGGCATCCCGCGTGACCAATGGCATCGCTGGATCAATCCCGAGTGGATTGCCGCCGGCTGGGATTTCGAGGATTTGAAGCCGCCGTAGACCGGACGCCCACGTCCGGTCAATTTACTCGGCGTCCAAAAACTTTGAGTCCGGACGTAGGCGTCCGGACTACGATTGCGAATCACGGTCTCGGCGGCCGATACATGTGCGTGGCTTGGCCGAGGAAGGCTTCGGCGGCTTCCATGAGGGTTTCGCTCAGCGTCGGGTGCGGGTGGATGCTGTCGGCGAGGTCACGGGCGACGGCGGCGGTTTCGACGGCGAGGACGCCTTCCGAGATCAACTCGCCCGCACCGGTTCCGACGATGCCGACACCGAGGATGCGTTCGGTTTTGTTTTCGACGATCAGTTTCGTGAGGCCCTCAGTGCGCGCCAGCGTTTGAGCGCGGCCGGAGGCGGCCCAGGGGAAGCGGATGACTTTCACGTCGAGCTCTTGAGCTTTCGCTTCGGTTTCGGTCAGACCGCACCAGGCGAGTTCCGGGTCGGTGAATACGACGGCGGGGATCGCGATGTTGTCAAACTCGGCCGGTTCGCCGACGAGGACTTCGATGGCGACCTTGGCTTCGCGCGTGGCCTTGTGAGCCAGCATCGGTTCGCCCGCGACGTCGCCGATGGCGAGGATGTTTGGATCAGCAGTCCGACAGCAGCGGTCGATCCTGACAAAACCTTTTTCGTCGACTTGGACCTTGGTGTTTTCGAGGCCCAGGTTGCGACTGTTCGGTTTTCTGCCGACGGAGACAAGCACTCGGTCAAAGGTTTGTTCCGGTGTGACGCCTTCACCTTTCAAGGTTGCGACGATGCCGGACTTCTTCGCCGTCAGGTTGAGCACGGTCGTGTTGACGTGAATTGCCTTGAACTGGCCTTCCAGCCGCTTCTGCAACGGCCGCACGAGATCGCGGTCAGCGCCCAGCAGAATGCCGGAGAGCATTTCGACGACGGTGACCTCGCTGCCCAAGGCCGCGTACACGCAGCCCATCTCCAGCCCGATGTAGCCGCCGCCGATGACCAGCAGTTTCTTCGGGATGTCTTCCAGAGCGAGTGCTCCGGTCGAGTCCATCACTCGCGGATCGCCGATGGCAAACATCGCCGGCATCGCCGGGTGGGAGCCGGTCGCCAGAATCGCCTTGTCAAACGTCATCTGCTCCGTCGAGCCGTCC
>CAYSHJ010000251.1:0-4962 GCA_964430385.1 uncultured Planctomycetaceae bacterium | reverse complement strand
TTCCGACGCGGCGGAACCACACACAAACGCCGACGTGTTGGTGTTGCCGATTCTCAGGCCAAGGATGCTCACCTTCACGACTCCCGCCAAAGCTCCGCCCGCCAGACCATCACATAGTCCACGACACAAATCGTGCTTTGCCAATCATTTGGTCCCTTCCTTACCCCAGCCAAGCCGGTTGTAAGACTCGCGGATCGCGCTGCGGATTCGTTCGAGTTGCACGTCGCCTAAATCGGGGAACATCGCGGCGAAGATGTCTCGCAGCATCCCGGCATTGTCGATGTGGGCGTGTGGGGTCGGATCATCAACGTGCATGGGGTTGAACCCCAGTTGCCGGTGATCCAGAAGCTGGACGTGTCCCAGTTTCTGTGCAAGCCGCTCGTCAATGTCAGCAGATTCTTGAGACTCGGCGGCGGGCTGAGTTCATCACACCAATTCCCAAGCCCAAGAAGCGGAAGGCGAGCAAACAGCAAGAGCTTGATCTCGATTACGCCGAAACCCAAAACCTTTCGACAGGGGAACAGAAGTACGATCCGACGTCGATCATCAACGAGGTGCGGAGCCATGTGGATCAGTGGCGAGCGTGGCCGAACCCCAGCGAGTGGCAGGTGACGCCCGAAACGGCCCGGCTGCTTCAGCACTGGAGACACCATCCATTCAGCGGCGTTCGACCATTCTTTTGCCAAGTCGAAGCGGTCGAAGTGGCGATCTGGTTGACCGAAGTTGCGCCACATTCCAAGGCCGGCAAACGTCTGCTCGATCATCTGGCGTCGGCGAACAAAGATGCGAATCCCGAACTCTTGCGGCTGGCCCTGAAGTTAGCCACCGGTGCGGGAAAAACGACCGTCATGGCGATGCTCATTGCGTGGCAGACCATCAATGCGGTGCGCCGGTCGGGCAGCAAGAACTTCACTCGCGGATTTCTGGTGGTTACGCCGGGCCTCACCATCAAGGACCGTTTGCGGGTGCTTCAGCCCAATGATCCAGATAGCTACTTCGCCAGTCGCGAGCTTGTTCCCGGCGACATGCGGGACGACGTCAATCGGGCGAAGATCATCATCACGAATTATCACGCCTTCAAGCTGCGTGAACGCACCGACGTTTCCAAGGGGACTCGCGCCGCGATCGAAGGCTGGCGGGGCGAAGAACTGAAAACCTTGGAGACCGAAGGCCAGATGCTCCAGCGGGTCATGCCCGATCTGATGGGCTTCAAAAATGTCCTCGTTCTTAACGACGAGGCGCACCACTGCTATCGCGAGAAGCCGAAGGAGCAGGACGACGAAGACTTAAAAGGCGACGAGAAGAAGGAAGCGGAAAAGAACAACGAGGCGGCGCGGCTCTGGATTTCCGGGTTGGAGGCGGTGAATCGCAAACTCGGTCTGGCTCGCGTCATGGACTTGTCGGCGACTCCGTTCTTTCTGCGTGGTTCCGGGTACGCCGAGGGAACTCTGTTCCCGTGGACGATGAGCGATTTTTCGCTGATGGACGCCATCGAGTGCGGCATCGTCAAACTGCCGCGCGTGCCTGTGGCAGACAACATTCCCGGCAATGAAATGCCGATGTTCCGCAACCTGTGGGAACACATCCGCTCAAAAATGCCCAAGAAGGGCCGAGGCAAAGGAGACGCACTCGATCCTCAGAGCTTGCCGCCACAACTGCAAACCGCGCTGGAGGCGCTCTACGGGCATTACGAGAAGACCTTCAAACTGTGGGAAGAGACGGGCGTCAAAGTACCTCCGTGCTTCATCATCGTTTGTCAGAACACAGCGATCTCGAAGCTGATTTACGATTTCATCTCCGGCTTCAACCGACCCAACGAAGACGGTTCTTCCACGCCGATTGGCGGACGGCTGGCGCTGTTTCGGAACCATGACGAGCACGGCAATCCCCTGGCACGACCAAACACGTTGCTGATCGACAGCGAGCAGCTCGAAGCCGGTGACGCGCTCGATGAAAACTTCCGCAACATGGCGGCCAACGAGATTGAACGATTCCGTCGCGAGATGGTTGAACGCAGCGGCGGCCAGAAAACGGCCGACGACATTACCGATCAGGAATTGCTGCGCGAGGTGATGAATACCGTCGGCAAGTACGGCCAGCTTGGCGGTTCAATTCGGTGCGTTGTCTCGGTCTCGATGCTCACAGAAGGCTGGGACGCGAACACCGTGACTCACGTTTTGGGAGTCCGTGCTTTTGGTACACAACTCTTGTGCGAGCAGGTCATCGGTCGGGCTTTGCGTCGCCAGTCCTACGAACTCAACGAGGATGGCCCAGACAAAGGACTCTTCAACGTCGAATATGCCGACGTTCTCGGAATCCCGTTCGACTTCACGGCCAAGCCGGTTGTTGCGCCGCCTCAGCCGCCGCGGGAAACGATTCAAGTGAAGGCCATGCGACCAGAACGCGACAAACTCGTCATTCGGTTTCCGCGTGTCGAAGGCTATCGAGTTGAACTCCCCGAAGACCGGTTGGAAGCCGTCTTCAACGATGACTCCGAAAAGGCGAAGACCGCGTGCGAGGTGTCGGGGCACGCGATTCCCGATCATTTTGTTGATGTCAACAAAACGATCGATCTCGGCTCCGGCAGCCAGCGTGAAGTCGATACCGTCGATCGTCTCACGACACACCAATCAGCCGGAGGGCGTTAGCCTCCGGTTTGTCACCTGCGCAGAAAAATGGATGACGCCGATTGCCAGTTCTCGAAGACCAGGAAAGAGCCGCATGAATGACGAACCCCTTGCCTTCTTCATCACTTGGACCGTTTATGGAACGTTCCTGCAAGGCGACCCGCGCGGTTGGCACAAATGGAAGAAAGGGTTTCAAGCGCCACAGCCACGCTTGGCCGAGTGGCACGCGGACCGATTGAAGCACCCGGTTCTGCTACTCAACCACGAGCAACGAAATTGCGTGGATGCGGAGATTCAACGGTTGAGTAACTACCGGGGATGGCGACTCTGGACTAGTGCCGCCCGATCCAATCATGTCCATGTGGTCGTTCATGCTCGTGGATTTGCAGGTTCGAAGGTTCGCGATCAACTGAAGGCGAATTGCACGCGCGTCCTGCGTGAGCGTTGGCCGGAATTCGTGGATCGGCCAGTCTGGAGCGAGGGTGGTGACTGGGAATGCGTGAACGATGAAAACGGCCTGGAAACCGTCATCCTGTACGTGACCGAAGCCCAAGATCGCAAAGGAATCGAAAACAGATAACCCAATCAGCCGGAGGGCGTTAGCCCCCGGTTTGATTTTGGAACAACGGAAGACCCAACCGGACTGATAAATGAGGAATCGAAAACAGATAACTCAATCAGACCCAACCGGACGCTAACGCGTTCCGGCTGATAAATGAGACGAATACATGGCCAAGAAGAAACCCAGCAACGCCGCCAAGACCGTCGAGAGCATCGTCCACGACGACGACAAACGAAAAAACATTCCCACGGCGGAATACCAGTCGGTCGTGAAGCCGGAGCAGCAAACCCCGATCCGGGTGGCTTACGAGCGGCGCAACCGCGATCTCGACCCGCAGCTTGTTTGGCGTGGGAAGGACGAGCAGGACTGGAGCGACCTCGTCGTTCACGCTTCGCCGCTGTACATCCAGGAGAAAGTTCATCCCAAGGTGCTGATCGACGACTTGCTGAAAGTAACCCGCAGCGTCAGCGAGGGAAAAAAGCAGCAGCAGCTCGATCTGTTCGCCGACTTCAACGGCATCCCGGCCGGCGCGGACAAGACCGACTTTTACCAGCACGACCAGAACTGGTCGAACCGCATGATCCTCGGCGACTCGCTGCATGTCATGGCCAGTCTGGCCGAGCGTGAGGGGCTGCGGGGCCAGGTGCAGTGCATCTATTTCGACCCGCCCTACGGCATCAAGTTCAACAGCAATTTTCAGTGGAGCACCACCAGCCGCGACGTGAAGGACGGCAAGGGCGACCACATCACCCGCGAGCCGGAGCAGGTCAAAGCCTTCCGCGACACCTGGCGCGACGGCATCCACAGCTACCTCACCACGATCCGCGACCGCCTCACCGTCGCCCGCGATTTGCTCACCGAGTCCGGCTCCATTTTTGTGCAGATCGGCGATGAGAACGTCCATCGAGTTCGGGCGGTGATGGACGAGGTGTTTGGAGACGAACGATTCGTTTCTCAAATCAGCGTCGTCAAGACGGCGAGTAGTTCTTCGGATTCTCTACCGAGTGTTACCGACTTCATCCTTTGGTATTGCCGGGAGAATCCTCCGAAATATCGGGCGCTTCCCAAACTCAAAGAGGGGCCTGACAGCGGCGCAGCAGAATATAAGTATGTGGTGTTTGCGGACGGCGCACGGCGTACTGCGACAGCCGAAGAGTTGAAGACCCAATCTGTCGCTGCCGGTGGCGAGCTTTATCGACCGACGCAAACTACTTCTCAAAGGCCATCCGGCGAGGGCGACCTGATCAAGTTCCCATTTGAAGGAGCCAACTTCACGCCTGGGCGAGGCACATTCAAGACGAACCAGGGCGGGATGTCTCGACTTGCGTTAGCTGGCCGGCTGCAGGCGCGGGACACTTCCCTTTCATACATACGGAAGCTGTCGGATTACCCAGTCATGACCAGAAACAACGTCTGGGACGACGTCCGGTGGGGCTTCGATGCCGGAGAGAAGCGATACGTCGTGGAAACCAATGCTCGCGTGGTCGAGCGTTGCCTCCTCATGGCCACCGATCCTGGCGACCTCGTGCTCGACCCGACCTGCGGTTCCGGTACGACTGCGATGGTTGCCGAGCAATGGGGCCGGCGGTGGATCACGATTGACACCTCGCGCGTCGCGCTGGCGCTGGCTCGTGCCCGGATCATGGGCGCGCGGTATTCGTATTACCTGCTGTCCGATTCTCGCGAAGGTCAACTCAAGGAAGCCGAAGTCACCGGTGCCGCGTCTTCCTCGCAGCCGGTGCGTGGGAACATCCGCCACGGATTCGTCTATGA
>CAYSHJ010000250.1:0-10323 GCA_964430385.1 uncultured Planctomycetaceae bacterium | reverse complement strand
TCACTGCCGACTTGCCAGTCGCGGCGAGCTTCCAAAAAACTCGCCAGCCGAATGACGTCCACTGCGGACCAATTCCGCCGACCCCCGCTTATCGACACGTCGCCGAACTGACCTTCAATGAGGAACCGAGCCAACGCTTCGCTGTCGATCGAGTATTCGACCGCTTGAAGCAACCGGACAACATCACCATCGCAGACTGGAAAACTCGGTGAGAGTCCCGCGCGATTCCACCACTCTGCAATCCGCTGCCGAGAGAGATGCTCAACGGTGTGAGCGGCTTCGCCGGTGAGGCTGCGGGGATCGACTTGGTTTCGTGCGGCGTCGGCGAGATTCATGTCAGGTTCCTTTTCGTTCGGGTCATTTTTTCGGCGGAAGCGGAAGCGTGATAGGTTGGCCATGCAATAATCTGGCCTCAAAAGCAATCTGTGCCATACCCATAGTAGGCATGTTCTCACGACCACTACAAACGGGACGCTCAACCGTCGTCAGGCGTTGCCCGCAAGCCGCACATTTGCGACGGCGAAGGATGCCGGTTTTCGTGCGCCGGGTTTGCAGGACTTCAAACTCGGCCGAGCCGCAAACGCAAATGATGCCGGTCGTGGTCGTCACTCTTGGCATTTCGGTCGCTCCGTCACGGCATCTATTCGATGTAAAAGCGCGGCTTTCATCTCCTCGAACGTGAGTAGGACTTCTTTAGGGTCCGGTAATTTTGCCATACCCTTGGGGCGATGATTGCGAGCAGCGTCACGGGAATCAGTTCCGGTAATTTTGTCGGTCATTTTTTGGCTCACTGGGACAAAACAAACAAAAACCCTATGGGCGGGATGCGAATGATACCTTATGGGGTAAATCGGCTGGCGAGGGATCCGCCGGTTATAACTTCGTTGACACGTTGCGGTTATCACATTGTTGCCACGTTGCGTTTGCGGCGGTGTGGTTGGCGTTTGCCGGCCTTGCCGATCGTCAGCCAATCGCGCGTCGAGCCGTCGGCGTCGATCCGGCAACGTGCGAGGCACCGCTGACACTGCCAGCGATCGTCAGCCTCGCGGCACAGGCTGGGTGATCCACAACTGGGGCAGGTCGGTTGCTGGGTCATGGTCAAATGCCTTCGACTGATGGGTGAGAAGCGGTTTTGCCAGCTTCCCCCCGCATGACCCCCGCGTACCCCGCGTAGTTCCAGAACCTTTTCTTATGCGCGCGCACGCGTACACGCAAAGGTAGGAAGTCTCGCGGGGGATGCGGGGTTGGCTGTTTTCTCGCGGGGGTCGATGCGGGGGATGCGGGGTTGTAGGCTTTTTCACGTTTTCGCCTTTTCAAAACGGCTTCACGCCGTCGCTGGTGAACTGGTACTCCGGCCTTTTACGAAAATCATGGTCGAGGGTCTGCCGCCGATTGATCGTCACGTCGTCGATCGTGACCGTGTCGTCGCGGAAGCAACGACCGAGTTTTTTGCCGATCGCACAGAGCACCTTGGCACGGGTGTTGTCATCTTCGAGGTTTGCATCTTCACCCGCTCCTGGGATCTCCAGATCAGCCACCTCGGCGATGTCCAGCAACTCGTGCGTGCGGAGCCACTGCCCCAGCTTGTGTGCTTTGGCGACGGCCAACGCTACATCCCTGAGCCAGTTGAGCGAGGGTGTCGCCATTCGTTGTTG
Source organism: uncultured Planctomycetaceae bacterium (assembly GCA_964430385.1). GTDB lineage: Bacteria > Planctomycetota > Planctomycetia > Planctomycetales > Planctomycetaceae > CAYSHJ01. The sequence continues at coordinate 8,668 of CAYSHJ010000250.1, read as the reverse complement.
TGTCTCCCTGTGCCCGTCCAGCAACGGCGGCCCCCCTAGTAGATTCTGGACGATCCAGTCGAGCACCGTTGCCCACCGGCGGAAATCGTGTCGCGTCTCGGTCGTGCGAAGCTTCCCGGCTGAGTGCCATGCCTTCACGATGGCAAACACGGCGCCCAGATAGCGGGGTTGATTCGCGCACACGTGATCCAAGATGTCACCCTCGGCATACTGCTGGAATTGGTAGCCGTCGGGTTGTTTCAGAATGCGCGTGATGGACGATCGGTTGCCCAAGTCAATTGTGATTTCGGCCTTGTTGCTGGTCATCATCAACACGATTCGCCGCGCGTCGATTTCGACGTCGGCGGAGTACGGGATTCGCGCTTGATAGGTGTCTTCGGTGATGAACGACTCAATTGCCGGCAGGTCCACCTTACCTCGCATGTTGTCGAGTGAAATGATAGGCGCCCCTGCAATCAGCGCACTGCTGAAACTTTCTTCGATCCCCCCCACCCCCGATTTTCGCTGTGTTATAGTTCGTAACTTCATGTTATATAATGCCGATACGACCTTGTTTTTGTAACCTTTTCCTGCCTGACTCTCGTTCGCTTCACTTAGGTCAATCGGAGCGCGACCGCCCAACAATCCACCGAGCACTAGCGCCGGCGTGATGATACTGGCCAAGTGACGGGCGCGATCAGCGGGCGTTGTGTATTTGAAGTCGGCCGTGATCTCGTCGAGCAGTTTTCTCGCGTCGTTGAGGCTCATATCCTGCGGCGGTTCCCCAGCGGCCAGGACACCCGATTCGAGGTCGTAGCCAGTGATGACCACGAGCTTGGTGTCGCGTTCGATCAGTACGGGACAAGGCGCGAGCACATTGATCGGCGGCAACCGGCCGAGAAACTCGCTCGCACCGAGAATGAGTTTTCCCCCGGCTCGTAACAAATCGTCGGGACTTTTTCGTAGCCGTCTTTTGTTTTTTTGATAGTCCTTAGCCTGGCAACACCCTCCAACAATGAAGCGAAACCAGCGGGCTTGACGATGTGCAAAACGGGCTGGCCGTCTTGATCGTGCGCCAAATTAGAAACCGAAGCGCCACGTCGGAAGATGCGTCCCGTTGCAGCGAGCAAGTCACCGAAGCGCATCGCCGCGTTGGTGATCGTCACAGTGCCTCCCGGCAGCAGCACCTCGGGTAGGACACTCGGTTCCCATTCGTAGTGTGGAGCATCCCCCCCGTCATGTTCCGCATTGTCGGTCGCCGTCGATGACGTGCCAGGGTGGTGTTTTTGACTTGTACCGTTGCGGCGACAATTCTCTCGCCAGCCGGGGGAGTCTTCATCGGCCCAATAGCACAAACTGGCGAGTGTCAGCCCCCCGTGCCCGTTGAAGCTGGCCCACTTCTCGGCACATACGCCTTCTGCATATTTCGCTGACCCTCGCGACCACGAGTCCCACTCTGGGAGCAGTGACGAATCCACAGAGTGCAGAGATTGGCCCACATTGAGCCAGTCGAGATATCCATCGCAGCGTGCGCTGCTCAGAGCGGGGAGTGCTGCGATTGCGGTCTCACGATCCGATTGACCACCAGGGTGATGAGGCGTCTTCGGCGGCGATAACTCGCTCAGCAACTTCGTCAATTCCTCCTGCCGATGTTCGACGTCGGCGGGATATTCCTTTAGACGATGCCCCGTGACTGTGAAAAACCGACCACTACCATAGATTTCAATTCCGGCCTCGTGGTCGACATGACCTTTTTGGATTGTGGCTCGCACGATCATCTTGATGCCTTGACCGCTCGGCGAAATATCGGACCGGGAATTCAGCCGACCAAGAATCAACTTGGCGAAGTAATCCGGTTCCTTGGTGACCGGGTCGAGGTGGTCATCGAAGTCGATGCCGGCCCAACCGTCGCCGAGAAAGAATCCAACGCCGCTAAACTTGCCACGTTGAAAAGCGGCCGCGGCATCGTCGAACGTCAACCAGGTTGTCCGGTCTTTCCACTTCTGCCACTTGTTCGTCGTCGTGTCGATCGGCACCTTCGCCCACGTCTTTTCCTTGGTCTTCCATTCGTACCGCCAGCAGCACCAGCGTCGTTCAGCTTTCATCGAGGCTGGAATCGTGTCGAGGATCGGCGGCGGACACGTCGGACGTTGACCGTTGCTTGTCGGTCGTGATGATGTAGACTGCATGTCGTGAGGCTCCATCCGATTCATGGGGACTTGCTGCGACGGCTGCCGATGGCTCAGCGGCCGTCGCCTTTTGGGTTGGGGTCACAGCAAGCCGGCGGCCCTGAGCTTCTTTGTTGTCGCGGCCGAGCGCTCAGCCGGCGCATCACTGCCGATCGGCGCGGGCTGGCAGTTCGCGGTTTGCTGGCGGACGAAAAGCGCGAACGCGGCAGCCGTCGTACACCAGCAGCCGCCGAACTTGACGACTTCCAGTTTTGCGCCGTTGACGCCGCGCAAACGCCATCGCCAGGCTGTCGCGGGACTGATTCGTTTGCCGAAGCGCGCGAGAACGAAGTCGTTCACGGGTCGCAGGTCATCGACTTCGGGGTTGATCGTCGACATGAAAAAACCTCACTGCAAAAGTGAAAAGATTCACGATTGAGTGAGGTTTGTTTTTTGGCGGCACGGCGTAAATGTCAGACGGCGCGGAATTCGGTGTCAGTCCGACGGTGTGGCACAAAACATCAATGTCACTCCGTCGGTGTGATACCTTTCCAGTCGCGTGACCAGCGTTTGAGCGTGGTGAGACTGCCCCATTTTGGCGTCTTACTGTCGTCGCCCATGACCTGTGACATTTGCTTCAGCGTATCGGTCTTCCGTCGCGTCCCCGTCACGGTTGCCATCCGCTTCACGTACTCGGCAAGGGCCAGTTCGCTTCGATCATTCTTCTTTGCGTGTTTCGCTTCGCTCGCTTCCACCGTTGCTTTGGCGGATCGCTTCCCTCGATCCACTGCCTTCCCGTGGTCGATTTGTGTTTGCCCGCGTTGCAGCAGTTGGCCGAAGTCGATGGCGAGACAGATCGCGCGTTCGATGGATTCCGGCCAGTCGCCAGCTTCGACCAGTTCAGTCACCAGCCGATTCAACGTGTGCAGCGCCTTGAGCGCGTCGCGAGCTTCGGCCGGGGCGGTCGCCGGCAGTTCAGTCATCGCCTTGACTCGCTGTTCCAGATTTCGCCACTTCGCCGGTGAGATGTGCTTCGGACGTTCGCCCCAGTGTGGTGCGATTCGAGCGAGGCACGTTCGGGCGTATTGCTGGCACCTTGCCGTCAGATTCAACCGCCGCTGTGCGATCTCTGCTATCGCCACCAGTTCCGGCGGTGGCAAGCCTTCAATCGTGATCGTGCGAGACTTCAGATCGACAGCAACGATTTTCTGAGGCGTCGCCAGCTTCACTGGGGCAGGCGCCGGATACATTGCCGGGGTTTGTCGCGCCGCGCCGGATGTCGTCGTTGGGTCGGTGCGTTTCTTCGCCATGATGATCGGCCCCTGATGGTCGATGCCTGAATGAAGAGAACGCGGGAAGCGAGTTCAGGTGTCTCGCTTGTCGGGTTCGATGCCCTATCCCGCGATGTGTGAAGTTTACCCGACTTGCTGCATGATTTTCCGCGCCTTCTCGGAATCGCGTTCGGCGTAGATTTGTGTGACGTTGGCGTTGCTGTGACCGAGACAAACTTGAGCGGCTTCGAGTCCGAACCGCTCGCGGATTTCAGTCGCTCGCGCGTGTCTGAGCCGATTCGGCGACCACGATGCAACACCCGCCTTGCGACACGCACGAGCCACGCAACGGCAGTATGAATCCTTCGTGTAACGCGCCTTCGGAGGTCGCTTCGCTTGTTCACTCCGCTCCTGAACGGGCCGCCGTTCGTCTTCGCTTTCGGCCGGACTGAACACGAACGCATCGGGATCGCGGCCGTCGAGGTACGACCTCAGAATCTCTTGACCTCGCAAGCCGATGAAGACGATCCGTTCGCGGCCGTGATGCTGCGTCTTGTGACTCGCTGGGCGATACATCCAAACGCCATCAGTGCCGAACGTGATGTCTTGCGGCCGGAGTGCTGTGACTTCGCCGGGTCGCATGCCGCTGAGCCATTGCAGGCGTACCATGTCAGCGACAACGCGGGGCAAGTGCGCCATCGTCGCGTTGATGACGTCATCGGCCACGGGCATCACTGGCGACGTCTCCCTTGCCGTCGAGCGTCCAACACGCAAGCCGGCCACGGCAGCGAGTGCCTGATAAACTTCAACCGGCAGAACCTCATTCTCTGTCGCCCAACGAAACATCCGCCGCACGCGCCCGACGGAATTGTTGATCGTCTTGCGAGCAAAATCCAAGCGGATCAGTTCGTCGCGGTACTGCTTGAGCAGCAGCGGGCCGAAGTCGCGACAACGGCGAGTGCCGAACAGCTTCACCAGCGGCCGGAGCGCGTAGCGGATGCAATCGACCTCGGAAGTAGTCTTCGAGTCTTTGACGTAGTACGTCAACGCAAAGTCGATGTACCGAACGGCCAGTTCGTCGATGGTCAGCCGGTAGCGGTCAAGATCGCTCGACCGGTAGAACTCGCTGATCAGATCGTCGTAGCGCTCGCGGCTCGCCGGTGAGTTGAACTTGCCAAGATAGATGTCACGTCCGTTGATCCGGCAGCGAGCCTGATCGGTGGCCTTGTGGTGCGCGTACGCGGGTTTTCTCGTCTTGGGCATGGCGCGGCTCTCCGTTGAAACTGGGAAACAGTTCAAGGATCACACCGCGCTGCCTAAACCGAATTGTGGTAAAAATGTGGTAGTGACCGACGTTTTCAACCACTTTTTGGATCAGGCAGGTAATCGCAACTCGCGATTCGGTATCAACTTCGGCAAAATCGGGATGACAGGATTTGAACCTGCGACCTCTTGGTCCCGAACCAAGCGCTCTAGCCAGGCTGAGCTACATCCCGTCGAAGTGGGCGGGATTCTAGCAGCGGCCGGGACAGGGTCAACCAAGGTTGAAATCATCGGATGCGTTTCCAGGAAGCTCGCTGGCAACTGTTGTCTCTCGAACTTAGCTTCGTATTGGCGATTACCTCTGCAGGAAAATGCGGTGGCCGAGACGGCCGTCGCGGTGCGGCGAAAGCGAACCTTTGCCTTCGGCTTCGCCATGCGATTGTGAAGTGGCCTTCTTTGAGACTAGGCCGGTTTCGAGTGCAAAGATGTGTGGTACGCGGTCACCGGTGCCGAGAACGATGACTCCATTCTTTCTCGCCCACAGAGCCATGTGCTCGATGTCCGGGTCTTTTCGCGTTGTGCGAGAGAACTTCGAGTGAATGTGCAAATCGGCGAAGAACATGTCGGCTCCCTCCGCAACGAATCTCGAAATCGAGTGGTCAATTGCACTCGGCCACGAGCGGTCCCGCAAGCTCTTTCAGAAAGAACAGCCGGCCTGGTTGAGTCGGCATGTACGTGGACGGAATCCACGACGACGGCCCGTGACGCAGCGTCATCCACAGGCTGAATCCTTGCCACATCATCCCGCGCGAGAACGTGCCGTCCGCGCCGCCGATGATCTTGTCGGCACCCAGGAACAAACCGGGCCCGATCGTGTTGGCGAACGCGGGCACCAGCGTGGTGCGGCTCTTAAAGCTGGTGAGGGCGTTTTGCTCGATCGTCAGCGGGTGCAGCTTCGCTCCCAGACGGTGAGTTTGCTTCTTCCACTCGGCTTCGGACGAAAACTCAGCGGCGAAGTGCGGTTCCCAAAACGCGATGTGACACACGCGGCCGATGCCAAAGATGACCGTCAGCTTGGCTCCGTTGGCGCGGAGTTCTTTGATCCGGCCGGCATAGGTCGGCAGCATTTTCTTGGTCGCGAAGTACCGCTGGCTCTTGGGCGGCGTCAGTTTGCCGAGTGGCCCGTAAAACGCTTTTTCCATCGCGTACTGAAACGAACCGGGGTTGTCCGGCGGCAGCGTGTTGCCGGTAGCGTCGGACCACTCATCCATGTTGAAACCGAACACGTGGCTGCACGAAATATTCCACTCCGTCAGGAAGTAAACGGCCCAGCGGTACATGCCCATCGGGCCGACGGGCAGAATTAGCAACGCTTCGTCGTTGGCGTCGCGAGCCTTCTTGATCGTCAGCGCAATCTCGTGGCCGAGCATCATGTCAAAATCCGCGACCGACGCACACGGGATCGGTTCAAAGCCTCGGTGCCAGAATTTCTGCCGCTCGGTGATTTTCTCCGGGTTGGCATCGACGCAAGCATCAATCTTTTTCAAGTCCCAACCGGCGGGAAAGAAACCTTCCATCAACGAACCGGACAACGTGCTGACCAAATCCATGAGGCGACTCCGTGGTGTGGGGTGAGGTTGCAGATGTGGCGGAGTATAAAGCGGAGCATCACGAATGACGAAGGATCCGAGGGAATGACGAATGACGAAACACCCCATGACGAAAGAATGAGGAAGCTCGAATGACGAACGGGCTAACAGCCACTCGGAGGGTCGCCTTCGGATTTCGTCATTCGAATTTCCTTCGTCATGGGGTCTTTCGTCATTCGTCATTTCATTGGCTATCATTCCCGGCGAGATTCCGACCAACCGCCGCTCGCAGGAGGCGACGATGACTGCCAAGCACATCACGGTAGACAGCATCCGCTGGCGCAGCGTGCTCCCGTGGCTGCATTTGTTGCGGGCGGCTCAGCTCGCGTTGCGGATGCCCGTACTCGTGTTGTCGTTGCTGGCCGTGATCGTGTTCACGACGGGAAATTCTTGCCTGCGTGAGTTGCCTTTTGTGAAGGGCAGCGGGGATCAAGAGCTGTTTCCGGTGCTGTCGGACGTCTCTCGTTTTGGACCGGAGCCAGAGCAGTTTCAATCTCTCCGTTCAGACGTTATCTGGGAGCGGATCGTCAATCGGCTCACGTGGCCTTTGCAAACCGTGGTCGTGCCGGCGTCCCGGTTGTTTCAATTGAACAACACTTGGCCGCGCATCGCCGCCGCGTGGACAAGCTTGCTCTGGAGCCTATTGCTCTGGGCCATCTTTGCCGGCGCCGGCGTGCGCATACTGGCTGTGCGATTCGCTCGGGATGAATCCGTTTCGCTCCAGGCCGCATTGACGTTTTCGATCCGCAACTGGCAGGGCTACTTATACGGCCCGCTGCTGCCGATGTTGGGCGTGGGCTTTTTTACGCTCGTGGCCTATTCCCTGCACAGCGCAAACCTCGCACTTAAACACGGGTTAGACACGGCTCTTTGGTTGTTCGGGTTTTTGCCGATCGCAGGCGGGTTCGCGATGGCATTTCTGCTGGTGTTGATGGCCGTCAGTTGGCCGCTGATGGTCGCGGCGATCAGCACAGAGGGGAGTGACGGCTTCGACGGGCTGAGTCGCGCATTCGGCTATGTGATGAATCGGCCGTGGTACCTGTTGTCGCTGACCGTCTCGTCGCTGCTGATCGGAGTGTTGACGGGAGCTTTCGTCTGGCTATTTTTCGACCTAGCGGCTTGGTTGACCGACTGGAGTCTCGGTCAGAGGTTTCTCGCAGATTCACAGTCTTTCTTCTGGCGAGAAGCGTTCAAGCTCGGATTTGTCGCGGTGCTTGTCAGCTACTTCTGGTCGGCCACGACCGTGATTTACTTCCTACTGCGGCAGAGCGATGACGGGACGCCGTTGGATCAGGTTTACATTCCCGGTCCGCCGCCGCCGGCCGAGAAGTTGCCGATCGTCGGCGTCGCCGCCTCGCAGCAGCCGGTGATCGAGCGGCCCGCAACAGAGGCCGGAGAGGCCGCGCCCGAATAGTCCACGCGCGCCCAGAGCGGCTGCGGTATTACCTCAACAATCTCGGACTGCGAGATCTCAAGCTGGGACTGATCTATCAGAACTGCGATCCGTCCGACCCGCGGCATCCGCCGTTGTTCAAAGAGGTGGAAAAGCTCGGCATTCCGATCGAGCGGATCATCTTCGAGAACTGGAAGCAGTTCATTTCGTTCAACTGAGTTCGCGATCACGAACACGACCACGCGATTTCGGAAGTTGAGCTTTGAGAAGTTGAGGCCCGCAACGGCTCATCCTGTTCACAATCCCGTTGCTTGCTCGGCCGGAAATCCTCTGCTACGTTCCGCCGCGCTGCTCAGACGCTCAGACGCTCAATCACGGACGGATTTGTGATCTCAAATTTCAGATTTCAAATCTCGAATCTTCAAATCTCAAACGACAGGCATCGAGGCTCGCATGTACAACGTCACGCTGATTCCTGGAGATGGAACTGGTCCAGAACTCGCTGAAGCCGCTCGCAAGTGCATCGACGCCACGGGAGTGAAGATTGCCTGGGATGTCCAAGAATGCGGCATCGAGGTCATTGAGGCTCAGGGGAAGATTCCCGAATCGGTCTTCGCGTCGATCCGCAAGAACAAGGTCGCCATCAAGTCGCCAATCACGACGCCCATTGGAAAAGGTTTTCGGTCGGTGAACGTGGCTCTGCGGCAGGAGCTGGGACTGTATGCCTGCGTACGGCCGTGCAAGACCTACAAAGGCGTGCGCTCGTACTTCGACAAGACTAACGTCGACTTGGTCATCGTCCGTGAGAACACCGAAGACCTGTACGCCGGCGTCGAGTTCAAAGCCGGCGAAGCGAAGACCGCCGAGCTGATTCAGTTCATCAACGCGGCGTCGACCGGCAAGAAGATCAACTCCGGCCTGCAAACGACCGGCGTCAGCATCAAA
>CAYSHJ010000249.1:0-11859 GCA_964430385.1 uncultured Planctomycetaceae bacterium | reverse complement strand
TCGATGACGGCGCGCTTTTCGACGTTGCAAAACAACGCGATCTTCTCGATGTTGTCGTTGCCGAGCGGCCGTTCGGTGCGCACGACCAGCACGTCCGGCTGAATACCGATCTGTCGCAACAAACCGACGCTGTGCTGCGTCGGTTTCGTTTTTAGCTCGCGCGCGGCCTTCAGGTACGGCACCAACGTCAGATGAATGAAAAGGCAATTCTCCTTGCCGATATCGAGCGGAATCTGGCGGATCGCTTCGAGGAACGGCTGACCTTCAATGTCGCCGACCGTGCCGCCCAATTCCGTGATGACGACGTCCACGTCCGGCCCGGCCAATCCGCGCACAGCGGCTTTGATCTCGTCGGTGATGTGCGGAATCACTTGTACTGTCTTGCCGAGAAACTCGCCACGACGTTCCTTCTCGATCACGCGCAGGTAAATCTGCCCGGTCGTGTAGTTCGACTTGCGAGTCAACGGCCCGCGCGTGAACCGTTCGTAGTGGCCGAGGTCGAGGTCCGTCTCCGAACCGTCATCCAGCACGTACACCTCGCCGTGCTGATACGGGCTCATCGTACCGGGGTCGACGTTGATGTACGGGTCGAGCTTCTGCATCCGTACGCGCAATCCACGTTTTTCCAACAGCAACCCGATCGACGCCGAGGTCAAGCCTTTGCCGAGCGAACTGACAACACCACCGGTCACGAAAATATGCTTGGTCATGATACCCATCGTGGTTGACTCATGCCGCACGGCTGTGGTGCCGCGCGACGAACCGAGCATAGTCCTCCGGCGTGTCGATGCCAACTGACCGGTGAGCGACCTCGCCAACGACAATCTTTTCGCCGGCTTCCAGCACGCGCAACTGTTCGAGTTTCTCCAATCGTTCCAGTCGCGACGGCGGCAAGGCCGTCAGTCGGAGCAGAAAGTCGCGGCGATAGGCGTAGATTCCCAGATGCAATCGCCACGGCGAGTCGTTCGCGAGCAATTCGTTCGGATCGTGATCGCGGCAGAACGGAATCGGACAGCGACTGAAATACAGAGCTTGCCCGGCCGAGCCGCACACGACTTTCACGCAGGACGGATCGTCAAGTTGCTCACGATCCATGATCGGCGTCGCCAACGTGGCCATCGGAGCTTGCGGATTCTGTTCGAGCAATTCCACGAGCAAGTCGATGTGCGCGGGGTCCATCTCCGGCTCATCGCCTTGCACGTTGACGATGATGTCCGAGTCTTGGCAAAAGCGTCGGACCACCTCGGCGATCCGATCCGTGCCGCTGGGATGTTCGCCGGTCAGTTCACATCGGCCGCCGAAACGTCGCACGGCCTCGACGATTTCGGCAGCATCGGCCGCGACGATCACGTCCGACAGCGACCGGGCACGACAAGCCGCTTCCCACGTGTACTGGATTAGCGGCCGACCGGTCTCAGCCAGCAGCAGCTTTCGCGGCAAGCGAGTCGATTGCAAACGAGCGGGAATGATGCCGGTGACTTGCATGCGCGACCTCCGTGTCAGACGGCGAACCGGAACCAGCGGTGTTTTAGCACAGCCTGCGACAACATCGAGAGGGAAAAGAGAAAACCAGCAAGTTCAGCAAGCTTGTCGACGCGCCACAAAGTCGTCACTCTTCGCCCGCTATTTTCGTCACCACATTGCCGTTGAGTCGTCGTCATGCAACACGGATTCCTGGGCTACCAATCGACCTTCATGCTGGATTTCGTCGTGACGGCGCTGCTGTTGATTGTTCCGGCGCAGCTTGCGAGTTTGTATCTGGTGAAGGTGCGGCGAAATTACGTCGCCCATCGCAATCTGCAGTTGCTTCTGGGTGGAGTGCTGCTGGTCGCTGTTACGGCGTTTGAAGTCGATGTGCAACTCATTCACGGCGGTTGGGAGACGATCGTGTCCGAGCGTCAGCCGACTTTGTCGACCGAGCAACTTTCCGCGGTGCGTCAGGCATTGAACATTCACTTGGTTTTTGCGATTTCAACGCCTCTGCTGTGGGCCGCAACCATCACGCTGGCCTTGCGTCGGATGCCTCGTCCGCCCGGCCCATGCGCGCACAGCCGGTTGCACAAACGGCTCGGTTGGCTGTCAGTGATCGACCTCGTGATGACGTCGGTCACAGGGCTATTCTTTTACTATCGCGCGTTCGTGGCTTGATGCGATTGAGGCATCGGTCTCGCGCGGGAAATGGTTCGGCGGAACATCGCCCCGGAGGCCAAACTCGCGAGCCGCTTGTTCGATGCGAATGATATGATCGCCGAGTTGCTCGATCCGCTGCGTGACTTGCTCCGTGGTTTGTTCCAACCCGCCGGAGACCAGCGTCACAACACCGAAGAACAGCAGCATTTGGCCGGCGGTCGTGAGCAGCCAACCGGTGGGAGCGTAATTCGCCGGTCCGCCGAAGAAGCTCCAAATCACTAAACAACCTCCGGCGGTCAAACCGATCACGCCGACATAGGCCAGCAATTGTCCGACCGTCGCCGTCCAATTGTTGGACGTCGTCAGGTTGGCACGCCAACCCGCGGAATCCCAGTTGGGAAACCACGGCCGCGAAGTTTGGTTGTTGAACGAACTCTCGACCGGAATGTTTGCCTTGGTCCCGAATGGCCCCGCCGCGTCGCGAAGAGGTGTCTCCGGAGTTGCCGAGCCGGCCTGTGGATCACTGGCATGAGACGCGTCGACTCGCCAAACAGGGTGAGTGTGGATGGGCGCGATCGGCGATGACCCCAAGGGACTGGACGACGTTGTCGCAGTCGTCGGTTTGTTGGCAACGTCCCCATTCAGCGGATTTGCGAGGGCTGCGGCGACAGAGACCGATGGCGTACTCGTCACGACCGGCGACGTCGCGACCACCTCCGAATGCGATGCGCTCGATGCCAGTGGCTGGGCGCCGGTCATCGGTGAAGCCGGTAGGCTTGCGCTCGTGACCAAGCCCAGCACGTTCGTGTTCGGCGGCGACGGAGTTCCCTCGGTGGCCACAGTCGCTGTCGTGATCGACGGTAGGCTTGGCAGATGGCCGATCTCAATCGAGCGCGAGGGAGGTCCGAACGGGTCCACTGGCTGGCCGCTCGACCAACGTTGCAGCAATTCGCGAGCGTCGTTGGTTTTGTCAGAGGCCGGCCTTTCCATCGGCCGAGCCGGTGGCAGATCAACCGTGCTCAACAGCGTCGCGCAAATGGTGCAAAAGACACGCTGGTTGTCCGACGAGACTTCGGCTGCGACATCAGCTTGGCATTTTGAGCACCACATCCTTGCGTTCCGAGATTAGGGGTCAGTGGTCAGTGGTCAGTGGTCAGTGGTCAGAGGTCAGAGGTCAGAGGATTGCTCGGGGGTTGATTCTCATGCGGCTCGACGTTGAGCGAATTGTGCTCCGCTGGTTTGAGCCGATGACGCTGGACTTGCGAGGCGGCGGACGACGAATTCGATACGGTGACCCAGTCCCACACGCGCGGCCAGATAGGCACAGGGCTTTTCGAGCGGAGTTCGGTGCCGAGGTTTACGTCCGTCGTCAAAGCCATCGACGCTGCCGAACGTGAATCCGCGCGTTCGCTGCGACAGCACTTCCAAACCCGCACCCGCGAAGTAGTAGGCCATACTGATTTTGGTGGGAACGAAATAGTGTTGCCTGTTGAAGTAGTACCAATCACAAGGATTCCACCAGACGCTCAGGCTCTGGGCACAGAGCGTGTGCAAATAGATCATGCCTCCCGGGCGCAAGGCCGCGGCCACGGCGTGCAGCACGGCGCGTGGAGCCAGCAAGTGCTCGAAGACGTTGTCCATCAGGATCACGTCGTAGGCAGCGGTTTCGAGCTGCACGGATTCCATCGGACCGGAAATGACGCGAACGCCCGACAACGACTCGGCAAACCGAACCGCCAGCGGTGAGAGTTCGTTTCCGTCGGCCCGCCATCCAAGTTCCTGGGCGGCGTGCAGCAAACGGCCCAGCCCACTGCCGACCTCGAACAGCCGACCAGTCTGCCGATACGATTCGAACTGACGAACTTTGGCCAAGTGCCGTGCGTGTTCGCGGCGCGTATCTTCGTCCGACGGGCGCTGTTCAATGCGTTGTTGCCAAAATGCGTCGTAATGCGAAGTCGGAGTTTCGATTTGCTCCGCACGGGCCAACTGTCCGGTTTCCGAGCAGATCCAATACTCGCCACGACTGGTGGAAAGTCGTTGCTGGAAGGTGTCGGCGCCGAGTGCGTCACACAGACGCAACGTCCCTGACGCGGGATCGCTCAGACGCCACGCGCGGCGAAGTGTCAGGGGAAATCGAAAGCCAGTTGTCGGGCACGACATCGCAACGACCTCAAGCGGCTTTGGAACCCAAGGATTGTTTCTCAATCAGCCGCGTGAGTGCTTGGCAGACACGCTCCGTCGTGAGCTCGTCCATACAGCACAGGTGCCCTCGGCCGGCGTGAGGACACTGCTTCTTATAACTTGCGGCGCAGGAAACTTCGGTCGCCACCAATTCGTGTTGCGTTCCGAGCGGGCCGGAGATCTTTGGGCTTGTGCAAGTGAAGACTCCCAACACCGACGTGCTCAACCCGGCGGCAAGATGCATTGGTCCCGAGTCGTTCGTCAGCACGATGTCGACCGCCGACAACAACGCCGACAATTGTTTGAGCGTTGTTTGTCCCGTCAGGTTCAACACCGGCTTCCACGGCACGAACCGTTCGAGCAGCGTCTGCAATTCGTTAGCAACCGGAACTTCGTTCCTGCTCCCCAACAGGACGATGGAGAATCCAAACTGCCGCATCGCCTTGTTGGCCACGACAGCAAACTTCTCGACCGGCCAACGCTTCGTGATCCAGCGTGCTCCCGGATGAATCGCCAGGACCGGTCCCGTAAGTTTGCTCAACTGCTTCGTGGCCCACGATCGATCGGCGTCGCTCATAATAATGATCGTTTGCGGCGAGCGACGGGCGGCGCCGAGTTCCTCGGCGACTCGCCAGTAGCGCTGAAACGCTGGCACGGAACGGCTCGTGCCAGGAACCGTGATGTGGCACGCCAGCCCCGACCCCTCACGCGACGTTTCCAATCCGACGCGTAGCGGCGCTTGCGTGGCTGCCGCCATCACTCCTGACCGCATCAAGCCTTGCAGGTCAAACACCAGATCGAACTCGCGCTGCCTCAATTCACGCAACAAATGCAGGTACTGCCGAGCCGTGCCGCGACGGTCAAAGATTAGCAACTCGTCGAGATGCGGATGGCCTTCCAGCAACTCCGCCAGTTCGCGATTGATCACCCACGAGATGCTCGCCGCCGGGAAGCGTTCGCGCAGCACAGGCAACAGCGGCAACGACTGCACGACATCACCCAAGGCGCTGGGCTTGATCACGCAAATCCGCCGCACCTCAAGCTCGTCCAATTGGCGATTCAAACTCGCGCTCGCCATGACTCGGCCTTCCCTGGCCTATTGCCGTCGATATCTTCGGTCGCATTCACGCATCGGAAGCCTGACTCCCGCAAGGGCGGGATGCTACTTCCGGCCACAAATCCGGCCAAGAGGAGTCTGCAAACGCTTCGGCTAGCCAGGTCTTCCACGAGTACCTATCGTGCCGCTCGTCGCGTCGGGCAACGTCGTTGCCCATCCGCCGTCGTTGTCCATCCGCCAACGGCGCGGTTCCGTCACTTCCGGAGAGACCACGATGAGCGATCGGCATCTGTGTGACTTGCACCGCCGAATGGCGGCTCGGTTGGGGCCGAAGGTGGCGCTTCGGCACAAGCAACACGGGCTGTATCACGATCTGTCGTGGACCGACTACCGCCGCCAAGCCGATTGGGCCGCGGCGGGGCTGGTTTCGCTCGGCGTTCAACCGGGAGATCGAATCGCCATCCTCAGCGAAAATCGGTACGAGTGGTTCATCGCCGATCACGCGATCCTCAGCGCCGGTGCCTGCGACGTCCCGTTGCACGCGCCGCTTGCCCCCGCGCAGGTCGAGTACCAAGTCGGACACAGCGAAAGCCGCGGCATCATCGTCAGCGGACAAACTCAGGCGGACAAAGTCTTCACTGTATTGGCGTCGTTGCCGAAGCTCGAATTCATCGTGTCGTTCGAGTCCATCTCCGCACCGGCCGATTGCCATTTGAAGTTGGTCACGTGGGAAGGACTCAAGCATCACGGGAGACACTCAGGCGACGCGGTGTTCGCTGAAATCGCGCGGCGCGAAGCGACGCTCTCGGGCAGTGATTTGGCAACGATCATTTACACCAGCGGCACGACCGGCAATCCGAAGGGCGTCATGCTGTCGCATCACAACCTGTTATCGAACGCAGTGGGCACGTGCCAGATCTCGTTCCTGAAACCTGACGACGTGCTGCTGAGTTGGCTGCCGTACAGTCACATCTACGCGCGGACGGTCGATCATTACCTCACGACGTGGGCCGGCATCACGGTTGTGTTGGCCGAGTCGATTGAAACACTGATCGTCAACTTGGACGAAATACAGCCGACGTGGCTGACCGCCGTGCCGCGGTTTTACGAGAAAGTCTGGAACAGCGTCGAAGAGTTGCCGCCCCAAGAACGAACCGCTCGACTGCGACAGATCTTCGGCCCGAACATGAGGCAACTGACTTCTGGGGGAGCTCCGTTGCCGCGATATGTCTGCCAAGCATTCTTCGCCGCCGGTATTCCGTTGCTCGAAGGCTACGGGCTGACGGAAAGTTCGCCGGTGATCTCGTTCAATCACCAAGAGGCGTACAAGATCGGCTCGGTCGGCCGCGCCATCGAAGACGTGCAAGTGCGAATCGCCGACGATGGCGAAATCCTGACCAAAGGTCCGCACGTCATGCAGGGTTACTGGAAGAATCCGGCCGCGACCGCCGAGTCGATTCAAGACGGCTGGCTGCACACCGGCGATGTCGGCAAGATCGATGACGAAGGTTTTCTGACGATCACGGACCGGAAGAAAGACCTCTTCGTGACGTCGGCCGGCAAGAACATCGCTCCCAGCGAATTGGAACGGCTGTTGGCCAGCGATCCGTATATCGATCAGGCCGTCGTTTATGGCGATGGCCGGCACTTCATCAGCGCGTTGATCGTGCCCAACATTCCGCTGCTGAAGACTCAGGCCGAGAAACTCGGCTGGAACCTCGACCTCGAAGAAGCCGACGGCTTCATTCGCTCGCCGCGGCTGGTGGACTTCATACAATCGCGCATTGATGACCTCATGCAAGTCGTCAGCCATCCGGAGCGGGTCAAAAGGTGCCTGCTGCTGGATCGCCCTTTCCAACTTGCGGACAACGAACTGACGGCCACCATGAAAGTCCGCCGCCGACACATTCTGGCGAAGTACGAGCCGCAACTCGCCGCCCTGTACGAGTGAGATTGGCGATCGCGGGCGGCCACGCTCGACCACGCCAGCCACAGTTCATTCGACCGTCCACATGTCGCACGCAATCGCTCGTCGGATGATATGCCACACGAGCAACCCGCAAGCGGCGCCGCAAATATCCGCGATCCAATCGGCCACGTCCGCGTGGCGATTGATGCCCGGAATCATTTGAGTCACCTCATCCAATGCGCCCAGCAAAGCGGCCACGCCCCAAATGCCGAGCATAATTCGCCACGTCACGTCCTTGTTGATCGAGTGCCGCGTGGCTGCGAGAAACACCAACCCAAAGTACAAGCTTGAATGCAGCCACTTGTCGTTCGTTACGACCGGTAGCAATCCTTCTGGATTCGGAATGTGCGTTCCGACCAATTGCACGATCAAATAGAGCCACAGCACCGGCCCGCACCAACGCCGCCAACCGGCCAGCCGCCGCCGCAACAAGATCGTTGGGCTTGAGATTCTATCACCAGTCACATTCGTATCAGGTTGCGGCATGATGCTCCCAATAAATCCCCAACCGTGTGGCGGAAACTCTTTTAACGAGTCGTCACGACCCCTTCACTGCTCGCTTGCCGAAAATTGATATTTCGTGAGACTTTTACCACGGGGCGGGATTGTCTAATCTTTATCCACCGTACTTGAAGAATGGCAACGAAATCGGAGACCACCTGGTTTAGGAGAGGCCGAAGTGGAGTCACGCAGATTTCGAGTTGACGATCTCATCGTTTATCGCAAGACAAAAATCAGCGTGCGTCCAGGCCAGAGGGCTCGACTGGTCGCTCCTGCATCAAATGGCGACGGGTACTCGTATTGCGTGGACAAATTTTGGGTCGTCGTGTCCGTCGCGCCTGATGGCATTTTGGTGGCGAAAACTCGCCGGGGCAAACTTCATCGGCTGAATCCCGACGACCGGAACCTGCGCCGTCCCACGGTGCTGGAATTGCTCTTCGCTCGGTCCCGATTCCCTGCGCCGACCGTTCCGACCGAGGTCACCGCGTCGTAGGCACCGCCTCACGCATCCGACCAAGCAGCCGCGACTCAGCGGAGCGACGGTCATCACGAATGACTGTTGCTGATGCTTGATACAGGCCGCCGATGGAACTCTCCGTTTTTCATGACAGCGAGTAGTTTGTTCCGATCGAGTAGCACTGTCGGATTGACGAGCGGGTCGCCTGCCACTAGCAGCAAATCGGCGAGGAATCCTTTTTGAATCTGTCCGAGTTCATTCGGCAGGTCCATCGCGGCACCGCCATGCTTCGTCATGGTGAGGAGTGCTTCCATCGGCGTGAAATCGCAGTAACGAATGAGATGATCCAGGTCTCTCGCGTTTTGGCCATGAGGCGTCACAAAAAAGCCGTAGTCGCCGCCGCCGAGGATGCGAACGCCGCGCTTCTTCAGCTCTTTCAGTCCGCGGGCAGCACCGGCCAGTTCGTCCCGAAAGCCGAACTCTTGGACTTGCTGCTCGGTGAACCACTTCTCTCCTTCGTAGGCCGCTGTCGCCGTGAAGCCGATGTTCGGACTCACAAAGACCCAGTCCTTGTTCGCTTCCAGAAGGTCGATCGCCTCCTCGTCGGCGAAGTTGGCGTGGTAGATCACCTTGACGCCATGCCGCACCGCGAGCTTAACCGAATCAGCGCTGCGACAATGAGCACTCATCCGCTTGCCGTGAGCGTGAACGACCTCCGCCGCCGCCGCGACTTCCGCTTCGCTCATCACCGTGCTGTGCGATGGAGCGTGCGGCACGAACGTGTCGCCGGAGATGACGAGCTTGATGATGTCGACCCCTTCGCGAATCAGTTCGCGAGTGACTCGCCGAAAGTTTTCCGGCCCATCGAGTGTGATCGCCATCGACGACATGTACGGCATGTGTAGCGTCCGCATGTCTCCCAGCCCACTTGTGACCGTCAGCCACGGACTGGCGGCCAGTAACCTCGGCCCGGGAATCTCTCCCTTGTTGATCGCGTTGCGAATGACCACATCCGTCCGAGGCTTCGCCGCCGCCGCACTGATGCAACTCGTGATTCCGCAGTCGAGGTACAACTTCGCATTGCGCACCGCAATCAGCGTCGTCTCCTCCGGCGGAATCATGCCGATTTGCAGGAGATCAGTCGCGTTGTCGATGCTCAAATGCGCATGCGACTCGATCAGCCCCGGCATCAACGTCGCCCCACCGCCGTCGATCACATCGGCATTCTCAGGCGACAAGCAGCTCCCCTCACGAGCGACCGCCGCGATGCGTGCCCCCTCAACGAGCACCTCACCCGGATAGGGTTCCGCCCCCGTGCAATCGAGAATCCTCACACCCGTGAAATGAGTTCTAGACATCGCGGCACCTTAGGATCTGGAAGCGATTTCGGTTCGGGCGATCGGACGCGGATTTTGACTGGCAGGCTATAGCGCGGCGAAGCCGCAGTCAGTGTGGCACGACGCTCCGCGTCGTGAGTTGCGACGCGGAGCGTCGCACCACAATGTTGCAAGAAAAACAACGCCTTCGGCGTTAAGAATTTAAGTTGCGTGCGGCACGCAGAGTTGGAATTCCGTCATCTCGACCGTACTGCCCATGATCAATGGCGTCCGCTGATGGATCGCTTCGGGTTGCAGGTCAAGCACTCGCCAGCGGCCATCGGTGGCGATCATCGGTGCTTCTCCGTGTTGGGTCACTCTCGAGTCACGACTTCATCCAGATTCAAGAGCACATTCGCGGTCAGCGTGTAAGCCGCCAACTCGGCGGGGTCGAGCTTCGCGTTCGATTTTGATTCACCCAGTGCGACGAGTTGCTTCGCGGCATTGATGTCTTGGCGGAAGCGCGCGACATCGGCGGCAAAACCGTCGGCGAGAACTCGCAGTTCATCTGACGATGGCCGACGCGACGTCGCACGGCGAAAGCCGTCCGTGATTCGTTCCTCGAGAGACGAACCGCCGTCGAGAATCATTCGCTCGGCCAGCATGCGGGCGGCTTCGATGTAAGTGATCTCGTTGAGCAACACCAATGCCTGGAGCGGCGTGTTGGTGCGCGAGCGTTTGACTTGGCAGACCTCGCGACTCGGAGCGTCGAACAACAACATCGTCGGCGGTGCGGCGGTCCGTTTCCAAATCGTGTACAGCGTGCGGCGATAAAGGCCGTCGCCCGTGTCATGCTTGTAGCCGCGTAAGTCGCCGTAGCGACTGGTCTCGTCCCAAACGCCGTCGGGCATGTACGGCCGAACGCTCGGTCCGCCGATCTTTTCCACGAGTAGGCCGCTGATCGCCAACGCTTGATCGCGAACCAACTCCGCCGGTAAGCGGAACCGCGGGCCGCGGGACAACAGCCGGTTGTCGGGATCGAGTTGTGTGTTGGTGGCAGAGAGGGGGAGAGGGGGAGCAGGGGAGAGGGGGAGACGAACCGCATTGCCTGTCACCCCATCTCCCCCTCGCCCCCTCTCCCCTTCTTGTAAAACCGCCGTCGCCTGCCGATACGTCGCACTCATCACGATTAACTTCTGCATCGCCTTCATGTCCCAATTCAGCCGAATGAATTCCACGGCCAGCCAGTCAAGCAGCTCGGGATGACTCGGCCATTCGGCTTGCGAGCCGATGTTCTCGGTCGTCTTCACGAGTCCGCTGCCGAAGAACTTTTCCCACGTCCGATTGACCCACACTCGAGCGGTCAACGGATGCGATGGATCAACCAGCCACTTCGCCAAGCCGAGCCGGTTCATCGGTTGACCGGCAGGCAGTGGCGGGAATGCCGCGGGCAGAGCAGCCGTGACCGGTTCACCATTTTTGTCGTACTCGCCCCGAATCAACCGAAACGCTTCGCGCGGCTTGTCCATTTCGCGCATGACCATGACGTTCGGGAAGGTGCCTTGAAGGGCGTCACCTTTCTTTCTGAGATCGACGATCGCGGACTCGGCGTGCTTGATCGGGCTATCGACGTTCGCTCGAAAGAAATTTTCGAGTTCTGTTTTTTGCGTCGGCGAACGCTTCTCGGCCTTGAGCGTCAGAGTGTTCTTGAGCGATTCCGGAATCCGCGCGCCGTCGATCTTCACGATGCTCGGCGGCAGCCTCGTCGTCGACAGGCGGAAGCGACCGATGTTGTGCTGGTCGAGCGCCGTGTGTTTCAGACGCACAGTCAACGTCGCCTTGTCCGGAACACCGATCGGCGTGTCGACGATGAACATTGCCGTTGTCGGATCGCGTCGCGTTGGGCCATCGACGGCCCAGCCATTCGCCGGGTTGTCGTCGAGCACCAACGCGATCTCCCAGCCGGCTTGCGAATACGTCGCCTCGGCTCGCGTGAACTTGGCTTTGCGCGGCTCCGTCAATTCGGGAGCAGTGATCTCCGCTTCGACGGTGCTCAAGACAAAATTTCCATTCGGATATCGGCCGAGACTTTGATTCGGCAAGCTCGGATCGGGCAAGCACTCCAGCAGCAAGCCGGTGAGCTGTCCGGCGGCGAGCGGCGCAATGATGGTGTACGTGTCGTGCGGCGGGT
The DNA here is from genome assembly GCA_964430385.1 of uncultured Planctomycetaceae bacterium. Taxonomy (GTDB): domain Bacteria; phylum Planctomycetota; class Planctomycetia; order Planctomycetales; family Planctomycetaceae; genus CAYSHJ01. The sequence continues at coordinate 57 of CAYSHJ010000249.1, read as the reverse complement.
TCTTGCCGCTGGCGAGATACGTACCGTCCGATTGTTTCGTCAGTTTGGCACCGCCTT
>CAYSHJ010000248.1:0-2177 GCA_964430385.1 uncultured Planctomycetaceae bacterium | reverse complement strand
ACAACGTGGATCGTTTTGATGAATCAAGAGATCGTGTTTGTTACCGTCACCGAATGTGACAACTCTATCGCCTTGATATTCTCGCACGACGTGGCTTCAGCCTTGGGCCTGTCGGTCGGCGATCTCGACCCACAGCGGGCCGGTGAACCCGTTGCGTTCGAGGCGACAACGCCGCGTGAAGACGGACCCCCGCGGAGCGTACTTCGACTCGAAAATGCCTTTCAGTTTGAAGGGCGTCGGCAGGCCGACACGTAGCAGCAGTTCGCTTGATGACGGGTCGCCCGGCTGCCGCGGCACCATTGCGACGGTCGATCGTTCTTCCTCGCCGACCTTCCACTTTCCGATGATTCGCAGACGGCTGGTCGCGATCTTCGCGTGCGCATCGGCTTTGATCACGAAGTCAATCTGGTTTTGTCCTTTGCCCAGCTTGAGATCGTTGGCGATGTTCACGCCTTCCGGCAGATTCTCGACCGACAACGAAACCTCATCCGCGAAACCTTGAGGTCGTTCGGCCAGCAGTTTGACGCGTACTTCGTTCCCGCGGAGCAGAGTGACGGCGTCGACCGGCAACGTCAGTCGCAACGGAGTCTCGCGAACCGACCCAATCCGCACGCGGTACGCGAACTCCAGCCCGCCGCGGGAACTGAGCCCGTCTTCGATTCGCAGCGTGTAGTTGCCGTCCTCCGGCAATGTCGTGGTGAGCACGCAGTCCGTTTGACCATTGGCCAAGTCATCGGCCGTGGCGATCTGCTTGTCCAGCGGGCCGAGCAGCGTCAGTACGCCATCCAGCTTGGAGCCCAGCCCACTCGCTTTCAGATCGAATTGCCACGTGTCTCCCTTCTTACCGGCGAATGCCCAGAGATCAACGTCACTTGGTCGCTCAATGCGACCGTTGACGACGGCGGGTAACTCAACGGTCTTGGCTTGCGCCGTCTCGTCATTTGGTTCAGTTTCGAGATGTTCTGGCAAGTCGTCGGTCGCGAACAGGGCATTCGACAGAAGCCCGGCGTTCTCGGAAAGGCCGGGCTTCTCAACAATCGCCGCCGCGTCGGCCGGGACTGCGAACTCCACACGATCGTTAGCCAGATTGGCTCCGAAGAGTTGCAGCGACACGGCCGAACCACGCCGTCCACCGAGCGGATAAACGTGGTCCAACCACGCTCCCGGAGAGATCGTCAGCCGGTAAACGAAATGCTGCAAACCTTCGAAGCGGATGTCGTGAATCCGCACCGTGTAGTTGCCGTCTTCCGGCGCCGTAAAGCGGACGAACGAATCGAGTCCGAAATAATCCGAGTTCTCCGCGATCAGTCGACCCTTGGGGTCGCGCACTTCCAATCGCGAGTCCAAACTCGAGCCGATCCGAGCCGCGTTGACCTCACAGGTGATGACTTGTCCAGACTTCGCCGCGAACGACCAATCATCGACATCCTCGCGCGGAAAGATGCGGCCATTGATCGTGATCGGCAGCGCGACCTTGTTCGTCTCCGAAGATCCGTTGAGCTCGTCCTCGATGATTTCCGGTAAATCACCGATGACAAACCGTTCCCCTGGTGTAATGCCTTGCGACGTGCTGGCATAGAAAAACCGAACTCCCAATGGCGCGTCGGCCGCGATTTCGATTCGGTTCAAATAATCTTTCGGATAATCCTCTTTCTGCTGCGAGGTCGGCAACGTAACCAGCGGCCCTTCTAGCCAGACAGTGTTGATCCGTTCGATCGTCTTAGCGGCTTGGACGCCCGGACCGACCAACCGGAACTCAGCCTTGTCGTGCAAGAAGTGCCCGCCGATTCGAACATCGACTGCGGTACCTCGCTGACCACCGGTGGGAAAAATGTAGGCGATGGTGGGAGGTTCGGCGTTAGCGATGCGCACATCGGCGATGAGCGCCAGCCCGGCCAACAAGACGGACAACCAGAGTCGCCGAATGAGCGGCATGTTGATCTTCCCTCACGCCAGCAAGTCACTAATTACCTTGCCGCCATTGACGACTTTCACCGGACGGCCTTCTGGCGTATAGAACTCGTGGTCCGGATCGATGCCCAGACAGTGACACATCGTGGCCGTGAGGTCTTCCGGGCTGCGCGGATCGGAGGCGGGTTTTTCGCCTTTGGGGTTCGTCGCCCCGACAACATGACCGCCTCGAATTCCGCCACCCGCCAGCAGGATGCAATTGGCCG
>CAYSHJ010000247.1:0-3380 GCA_964430385.1 uncultured Planctomycetaceae bacterium | reverse complement strand
CGATTCTTCCGGAAACAGGCAGAACGAATACTCGCGACTTCGCAGGATCGAGTTGGCGTCGAGGCAGGACCGAGCCGTCTGGACTGCGGCGACGAGATTACGTCGGGCATCCCCGGCGAGTTCCGCCAAGCGACGATTAAGGGATTTGAGTCGGCGGCAGCGCTGGAAGTTCTCGGCTTTCGTGAGTTGACCGAGATGCTGTGCCGCCATCGCATCCTCCTCGATTTGTTCCGCAATCAAGCCGCGACGCTCGGAAAGCAATGCTTCGACTTCGGCACGACCCGTTTCCGGCCAACACGTTGATGGCACGTGTCGCTCGGCGTTGTGGTCAAAGTCCCAAAGGCGGTGCCGTAACTCGGCGACGTCAACGGGCGAGATGTCCCAAGCTGCCAAAGGCAAGTGCATTGTCGCGGTGACGGTGAGATATGCTGGCGGCGTGATGCCGAAGAATCGCGCGATCAGCCGATCGGTCATCTCGTCGTACTTCGCGCCGCCGAGGCCATGCAAAAAGATGTCACCCAAACAAACGCGTGCGAACATGGTCGTGGTCAACGCGCGCGTGCGCAACGTCAGACCGTTCGCGAAGAGCTCGCGGAGTTGCGAAACCGCTCGGTCGGCGGTGCCGTCAGCCGACAATGGCAAAGTGGTCAGTTCTTCGCGGCCGTCGGAAAGCGTCACGTGCGAAGCCGTGGCTTTCGCAAACAAACGCTGCCGCCGCGAGTCACCTTCTCGCCACACCCACAAAGGAACTTCGAGCCAGTCGTCCGACGAGGTCGCGGAGTCGCCGACCAGATTGGGAACGGGGTGACTGACGCTGCGGATGCGATTGACACGGCGAAACGTCTCGACGATTGCGTTGTAGTCGGCGTGAAGTTTTCTCACTTCGGAGAGCAATCGGCAAACAAACCAGGCGAACCCTTCGGTTTGACAGAGCTGGCTCATGGGGAGTTCAAGGTTGTTCAATCCCCAATACTGTTCGGTCGCATGCCGCGCGGCCGTCAAGGCGTCAGCGAGTGTGGCCCGCCGCGGGTTTGCGGACGTGATCGCCGCGCACGCGGTCGGCCAAATTGATCGCAGCAGCGGATTAATCGGCCAACACGCCAGCGCGGACGAGACGCGATCGGCGAATGAAGCGAACAGGGCCTGATCACGGACGAACGCTTTTTCCCAAGGTGGTGATCCGGCATCGGCATCGAACGGAACGAGTTCAATTGCGGGGTGTTCACGCGATCCGATCGGGACGGCGATCCGTGTCGAACGTAGTGTGTCGTTGTCGACGATCAATTGCAGTCCGCAACCGCCGGTCGATTGCGCGAGTCCGTCGAGCACGAAGTTTTTCGCCCAGACGCCGGGATGGCTGAGTTCTGGTTGGTGACCGCTGAGGATGAGAGGAGCGTTGTTGGCGCGCGGAGTCTCCCCCCTGCCCTCTCTTTTGAAGGTTGGGAAAGGAGACAAGGGCGAAAGCGAGTCGAGCCAGTCGGTGTATTGCCGCGCGGCGGTGAGGGCTTCTTCGCGCGTGAGGCGACGCAGATCGTGCAATGGCTTGCCGAGCCAGTTGCAGTTCCACGACGTAATCTGTTCGCGATTGCTGGTGACGACGGCGGGCATCTCGTCCCGCGGCGGGATCGCGAGCATCTCGCCATGTTCGCGCGGGGCACGGAGGCGGCGTCGGACCCAAGCAGTCTCAAGGGGCGACGCGGCGGACACGGCTCGATCTCCTCAGCCTTTCACGCCGCTCAGCAGGTGGCCGCCGTCGGGCATTTCGGCGGCGAGCACGCGCAGTTCGCGGCCAATTCGCGGTCGAGCACTTCGCGGTAGTAGGTCATGCGGCGCGCGGCGTCGTCCAACGTGCCACCAAAGGATCGTTTCTCGTCGAGATAGATCAGCGGCACGGGATGTTCGACGATCCGGAAGCCGGATCGCACGGCTTGTACCCACAGTTGCAGCGGCATCGCGTAGCCAAATTCGGTGATGTTTAGCCGCGGCAAGGCATCGACGCGATACGCCTTGAAGCCGCAGAAGGCGTCGGTGAGTTGCAAACCCAAGCGTTCGTTGAGCAATGCAGTGACGGTTTGATTGATCCGTCGCCGCTCTTCGGGAGGTTGAGTGTCGCCGTCGAACTGTTTGAGGTATCGACTGCCGGAAACAATATCGGCCGGGTGGGTATGATCCTCAAACACGCGAGTCACGAGTTCGGGAATCAAACCGGGTTCGTGCTGTCCATCGCAGTCGATTGTGACGAGCACGTCATAGTTGTTCTCGACGGCAAAGTCGAAGGCGGACTTCAGAGCGGCTCCGTAACCGCGATTTTGCGGATGTGTGATGACATGTAGTTTCGATTGCTCAAGGAGCAACTGCGGTGTCGCGTCCGACGAACCATCGTCGATGACCAAGATTTCAGAGCTGAATTGCCGGACGATCCGCAGCACTTCGGCGAGGTGCGACTGCTCGTTGTAGACCGGCAAGGCCGCGAGGAACCGGGGATTCATCAAGGTCTCCGTAGTATGGCAGCGGAACGGCCAATGGGTTGCTCATTGTTCAGGGGTTGTGACACGAAGTCAACGAGCGGAACTCGTGGGTCTTTGAGTCATCTGCTTCTCACGAATTTGGTGCTCGACGCAATAAACACAATCGGCAAAGTTGCCGTCAATTTGACGCGGTGTTCCGCAGCCAAGGGAGCATGAAACCACCGACACGCGTCTGAACGCTCCGATCCCGGATTGCGCACTGACGGGGGACGCCGATGACAGTGTGTCACATACTAACCCGAAGCGCAAGCCAGGCGATGTCGTGGCCCGGCCCTCGCTTGCGTTCTTCGAGTTGGCTCGGCCAGTGCGTATTCTGAGCGAAATTGGAACCTTCCTGCCAATTACATCAGTCTCCTTCTGCCCCGCCTATCGATCGCCGATGCTATGGCAAGCCACCCAGCAGCGAGCTGATGCCGAACGTGAAGACTCCGACGACGTCATCATCGCTGGTGACCGATGTTCCGTTGGCCACGTCGACCAAAGTGTTCGAGCCGGCTCCGCCCGACAACGAGTCGATACCGGCTTGGCCAGAGAGGGTGTCGTTGTCTTCCTCACCGTTCAGCAAGTCGTTCCCGTTGCCACCCAGCAGGCTGTCCGCTCCGGTGCCGCCCAGGATCGTGTCGTTGCCGTCGTTGCCGTTGAGAAAGTCGTTGCCGCTGCCGCCGCTGAGGGCGTCGTTTCCAAGTCCACCCAGCAGCGAGTCCACTCCGGCTTCGCCCAGCATCACGTCGTTCTCGCTACCACCGTCGAGCGAATCGTTACCGCGGCCACCGAACAAAGTGTCGTTGCCGCCTTGGCCGAAGAGCTTATCGTTGCCAGTGCCACCGCGCAGGAGGTCGCTGCCACCGCCGC
>CAYSHJ010000246.1:0-6529 GCA_964430385.1 uncultured Planctomycetaceae bacterium | reverse complement strand
CTTCCCTAGGCGCTTTCGAAAGGCAGAACAGCGAATTCGACCGAGGCTCCAGGAAATCAGGATCAAGAAAGATTGGGATGTGTGAAATCGGGATTTGAATTCGTTCTCGGGGTCCAGGCAGTGTGATTCCGATTTCGGGCATGGGTTCGGACTCAATGCTGACTGCGTAACGCGCCAAAGGGTGAAGCGTCTCGTACAACGGAAAGCAGGGCACGATCCACGGGGGCCAAACATCGGGACGGGGTTCCATCAAGAACTGCCCAAGCGCCGTTTCTCGTGGACGTTTCAGATACTCAAAGAAGTTGATGACGTTTTTGGTGGTCCCGCTTTTAAGTCGCCGTTCTGTGATTTCCACGCCCCAGAACCATTCGTGCCCGTCACCGGTATTACGCCCAACATCAAGGTTCTCAAAGTTCTCTGAAAACCTAATCTCACCGCTACGAATCTTCGACCATTTCCAGAAATCGTAGGCGACTCCCGGCTGTACTTTTTTCCATTCGTCCCGCTGCTGCTCTCCATCACTGACCTCTGGAATCAACGCTCTCCATCGAACGGTTTCTGGGCGCTTCAAGTACTCGTTGGCTAAGTCGATTTTCTGTTGGCGCCAATGCCGAACTTCATCGGCGGTCATCCTGCGACTCTCCACGTCGAACTCCCTTCCGATCTGAAACGGGTCGTCGCGACGCGGGAGCGGTTCGGAGTAAGAGACACTCAACCGCGCCGAGACTGGCTTCAGCCATCTGGCGTTCGAACACCAGAGAGCACCCGTTGGCCGCATGATGCAATGCCGTGGCCGACATGGCAAGAGAAACACCACGGCACAGAACACGAATCAGCATTCGTCCGCCGCGCGCGAAACGGTAGCCTAGTGCCGTGTCCGTCAGTTGACTCCGCACTCTGGCCAACGGAGCACGCATTGCCATCGCCGTACTTCATCACGCAAAAGTCCCCGGCCGACTGGTCAACGCTCATCTGCGTGCGCGTCCCGCGTACCCATAAAACGCTCTTGGAACGGCTGGCACGAAAACGGGGATGCTCCCTCTCGGACCTCTTGCGCGAAAGCATCAGACCGCTGCTGGCAATGGCGGTCCAAGCCGAACCGCTCTCCGAAAGCGATTGATGGCCGAGAACCCGCTCGCCGACATGAAAGGTGGCTCGGTTCAAGCGAGCCCGTCGCACGAGCTCACCGCGGTGCCGGCCGTCGCGAGGGCTGACACACTCAGCGGATCGGCCGAACACCGCAGCGTGCGGGGCACTTGTCAGGGTCATTTTTCGAACGTGACGATCGCTACCAGGAGGGAGTGGCCGCCAGGGACTTGGAAGGCCGACAGCGATGCGGCGACGACTGTCACTTTGTGGCTTTCGGCCCATAAATTGATCGTCGCCTCAATCGCGATGATTTCTGGCGCTCCGGCGATCCGACCGGGCTCGGTACTTGGGCTGATCCGTTCCCAGAATGTCTTAACACTGGCCATTACTAACCTCCGAACATGCCGTCGGCGCGTTTGAAAACCTGCTCGCCACGATCGGACGCTACTAGCCACGCTTGCTGGTCGTCAACGGCAGAATCCACACGCCGAGCTTGTGCCCGAGTGCTTCGGACGATTGCAATGAGGCGATGAAGTTCCACGACTACACAATCGGAGTCGGCGACAAGATCTCGCAGCGAGTTCAAGACTCCACGTCGTTACTGCCCGCGGCCGTGGAAGTCTTTCGCGACATGCTCGAGCGCTTCGGACCACACTTCAAAGAGCCGGTTCCAGTGATTGGAAATGAGTATGTGCTGTCGGTCACTTCCGAATCCCAAGGCAGTGCGGTGGCGACGTTCTTTTGGAACAAGGCTCCGGTCACCACGTCGGTCTTGTTGTTCGGCGGACATACCAGCGAGGAAGAGCGGACGTTGCTCGCCGTGCAACAAATGGTGATGCAGCTCTATCGCCGCTTCGGTGTCGAGCCGGCCTTTGATTTGCTGGCCATCACTGATCGGCCATTGCTGGCCTCAGTGATGATTCCGCTCTCGCCGGGGACAGTTCCGCCATCGGTCTATGGTCTCGTGGCCGATGCCGAAACGTGCCTTGCCGCGGCGTTCTTTTCGGCTTGCTGACGCCAGCGCGACCGATCCGTCGCGGAGTTGCTCCACGGGGTTGGCGGCAGCACAGCGTCAACAGGCGGCGGCGGCAGTGCCTCAAAAGTCCCACGCGGGCAAAATCGTCGCGATGCGGTGGCCGCGCACCGGCCCCCCCGGCAGCGGAGTACCTTGACCGGGGGGGGATTCAATTCCCCGATGTTTTCGAGGGATCCGGGGGGAAATGTCGCAGAACAACAGCGGTTTGCCTGTGGTTTTTGCGTTGCCAGCCACTCCGTCAGTTTCCGACCGCCGCGTCCGAGACTGCCGCTTCGGAGTCGATCAACGCCAACACTGCCCGGCGAATCCGTGCTGACAGCTTCGGCAACGCTTCCACGATCGCAGCCAAGCCGGCGTCGTCACCGGCCAGGATCACGCCATCGTTGACCGACAACCCACCATCATCCAAGATCACGTCCGACTGACTGCCAGCCGCCGTTACGTCGCTTTCTGCGTCGCTTTTCTGACGGTGCGTGGCTTTTCCCGTGAAATTGTGAGTTGGTTCGAATCCAGTATCGCCCATTGAACTACCCTTTTGGCCACAAGGGCGGTCATCAATCTCAATCGCAAGAGCGAATTGAGGGATGCTGAAGGAAAACTTCTCTTGGAGTTCGGTAACCAAGGCAGCGATTTGGGCGATCGTTCATAAGGTTTTCGACGCGTCGCATCTCTCGAGGGGTGACCGTTCGACTCCCATCGCAGTACTGCACAAACCGCACCTGTCTTTGTGTGCGGATTCTTTATGGCATGAAAGCACCCCGTCCGTTTGCGTGGCCGCTGTATCCGTCGCGTTTTGACAAAGTCGCACAATCTGACGAGTCGACGTGGCATCGCAAATCATGGGTTATTCGCGAATTCGGTTCGCGGATGACGCTCGAAGACGCCGATGGGGAAGCGGGGCATGCCGAGGATGAACTGCATCGAGTTCAGTGGTTAGAGTCCATGCTCGAAACACATATTGGTTTGCGGGCAAAGCCCGCATTCGTGAGATCAGACATGCGAATGTTGGTGAGTCGAGTTCTGCCGTGGATACCTGCCGCCGTCGTCCTGGGAGGCTTCGCGCTCCAGGCGTTTTCCGATTCCGATTTCGAAGAGTCGAGACAGTTGTCGCGGCGTTCGGCGAGTGGTCCGGCGTCGGTGCGGACAGGTGACGCCTCAGAGCACAATGGTTCGGTGGCACCTCGCTACCTGGGCGCGGGGTCGTGCGCGGCATCAAACTGTCATGGTGCTTCGCGAGTTGAGAGCGTCACCGTAGGCAGCGAGCACAGCATTTGGATTCAGTCCGATCCGCACGCGAATGCTCACGCGACGCTGTACACCCCCAAGTCGCGGCAAATTGCTGAAAATCTCCGTTTGCAATCGGCTCACACAGCCGCCGTGTGTCTGAACTGTCATGCGCTGAATCCCGATCAGCCGGAGCTTACAATTGAGCATCGGCACACGATTCAGGACGGCGTGAGTTGCGAGTCGTGTCATGGAGCGGCGGAGCATTGGTTGGAACCTCACCAGCGATTCGATTGGAAGACCCGCGGTGACGATTTCAAGACGGCGCTCGGCTTCACGATGACCAAAGATCCGTTGACTCGAACGCGCCTATGTGTGGAGTGCCACGTTGGTTCCCCGGGCCGAGACGTCAACCACGATTTGATTGCCGCTGGCCATCCACGACTGCATTTCGAGATGTCGGCTTATCAGGCGAACATGCCTCGGCACTGGAGTCTCGCCAAGGAGAAGGCTCGTTCGCCGGCGCTGGAGGCTCGGTTGTGGACCGTCGGACAGCTCGCGACCGCCGAGGCAGCGCTGCGGCTTTTGGAACATCGCGCCGCCACAGCCGCTGCGACGGCGGAACGAGACGGTTCGCCCTGGCCCGAGCTTGCGGAGTACGCCTGTTACGCCTGTCACCATGATTTGACCGAGCCGAGTTCGCGACAGAAACATGGATTTCGAGGTCGCCCCGGCGAACTCCCGTGGAGCGTGTCTCGTTTTTCGTTGTTGACCGGATTGACTCGCGAACTGTCCGGGTCTCACGAAAGTTTGGAAGTGGGATTGCTCGGGATTCAGCGCGAGATGGGACGCTCTCTGCCTTCTCGCGAATTGGTGGCTCGCGAAGCACGGCAACTGCGTCCGCTGCTCGGTCAAGCTGCGGAGAGTGCGAATCGAGGTCCGCTTTCTGACGACGTGCTTCGACGCCTGATGCTGCAGTTAGCTCGCGAAAGTGGCGAGTTGCTGCAGCGGGACTGGGAGAGCGCCTCACAGATGTATCTGGCGGTTGTCGCGTTGCAACAGAGTCGGATGGAGTTGTGCGGAGCGCCGACACTCGAATCGCAACGAGTGCTTGACGAACTTCGCACTCTCCGCGATCTGCTCCAGTTTCCGTGCGCCATCGAGGCAAGTCGCTATGAAAGCCCAAAGGACTTCGACAAGCGCATGAGTGATTTGGCGGCGAGTTGGGAGCGGCTGAGGAAGGCGATTGATCGTGAGCCGGCAGCCTCGAATGATCCCTCTCCCTAACCCTGGTCACGCAGGAAATGAATCAGACTCAGTGCCTCACGCTCCGTTCACAATCCGAGCGATGACGGCATGGCTCGATCAGTCGGCCCAATTCTCGATGCGGACTCCGGGGATTCGTCCAAAGTCGGCGACATTGCGAGTGACCACGATATCACCATTGACCAGCGCGATCGCGGCGATCCGGAGATCATTGCCGCTGATTCCCAATTTCAAGCGACGCAAGCGATCGAACTCTTCAATCGCCGCGACAGAAAAGCCCAGGATGATGAAGTGGCCGAGATAGCCGACCGTTTCCGCCAACTCCGCATAGGCGTCGGAAAGTAGCTGTGGCGACTTGGCTTTGCGGATGGCGGTGTACCAGCCCGAAAGTTGTTCCTCGACCGTGATGACCGATGTGACCACTGAGCCGACCGGTTGCGACAACGCTCGATCCGATACTCGGGAATGCCCCTGTTTGAGCAACGTGATGGTATCGGTGTCGAGCAGGAATCGGTTCATTCGATACCGTCCTCGCGGTCTCGTTCACGGCGATACTCCGCCAGTCCCTCCCGCCAGTATTCCACGAGCCGATCGTTTTTCAACGTGCCGACGAACTTGGCAAACGCGTGCGACTCATGAGCCGGTTGCTCGACAGCCACGACTTCGGCATCGCTGGGGAGCAAGGACGCATAACGCTCGCGCCACAACCGCAGCGATTCTTCGGCCGTGTTCGCCTCGACAATCAACGGCAGCGCCGTTGTGCTCTTGGCCCGAAACCGATTGCCAGGCAACGACTCAATGACGATCGGAATCTGCATGATCAACCTCCCCAAAAGACACTGAGAGCATACGCCGGGATCGATGTTGTCGAAAGTGCGAGTCGCAATGGGCCACTCTTGACCGTCTTGCCTTGGCCATCCAAGCACGCCAAGAGTAGACGGGCAAGTGTGCCCGTCCTACGGCTTCCATTCGCGAGCCACTTGCAGGGCGCGCTGGTATACGGGTTCGCTGATGGTCTGGTCTGATGAGATGGCATTGCGCCATTCGGACTGGGGTTGGCCCTGGTCTCGTCCGCCGCGGCGGACTGAGGGTTTGGTCGGATGAGATGGCGGCGAGCCATTCGGACTGCGGTTGGCCCTGGTCTCGCAGGAAGTGAATCAGACTCAGGGCCTCACGCTTCGCTCTCTAATTGTTTTCCGTGCGCAGTGAGTTTGACTGCCTGTTTGAATCTTCGCTCTAATGCAGTTGGAGGCTCACATGCTGTTTTGCTGGGACTACGACGAGCGTGGGAACGTTGAGCACATTGCCGAACATGGATTGACGACGGACGACGTGGAACATGCGTTTGAAAACGTGACAGACTACATCGCGAGCCGTTCGAGTGGACGTCCTGCTCTTTACGGCTTGACACCCGACGACCGTACAATCTTCGTCAGCTACGAACTCGACATCGAAGACGGCGAACAGATCGTCGTCGTGATCGCGGCCTACCCCATCGGAGAGAACTCATGAAGACTCAACCCAACATCTCACCGGAGCGCATGCAGCAACTCCGTGAGCGAGGCATCGCCCGACGTGAGCAGGACGAGGCGGAACGTCCCCAGGTCGTGGCGGAATTCCGCGAAATGATGAAGGAGTGGCAACGCGTCGTGGCCTCGCACTCGCGAGAGATCGACGAATACATCGCGGTTCATGGACCAATGACACGGGCCGAAGTCATCGACAAAGCGCTGACGAAGCTGCTGTCGGACGACTGATGGAAACAGAACTCATTTCCATTCGCGGGCGAACTGCAGGGCGCGGTGGCGGATCCGCCGCGGCGGACTGATGGTTTGGTCTGACGAGATGGCGGCGAGCCATTCGGACTGGGGTTGGCCCTGGTCACGCAGGCAGTGAAGCAGACTCAGAGCCTCA
>CAYSHJ010000245.1:0-5563 GCA_964430385.1 uncultured Planctomycetaceae bacterium | reverse complement strand
AGCGCCGTATCGGCTGGTCATCTCGGATCGGCCACACGTCGAGAATATCTTCCCACGTGCAATCACCGCCGGGCAATCGGCGACGCTGACGGTGCTCGGCCGGAATCTGGGCAGCGGGGCGAAGAAGTCGGCGGCGCAAATACAAGAAACTCCGCTGGACGAGATCGCGTTGCCCGTGTCGGCTCCGGCGGATGTGTTGGACTTGCAGGCGTATCGGTTTCTCGAACATCCGACCGATCACTCGGTGTTGCCGACGGCCGGGACATGCACGCTTACCGGATTTCAGTGGCGGCCGGAGTTGCCCGGCGTCGGGCTGGCGCTGAATGCTCAGCGGCTGCTCGTGACGCGCGAGCCGGTCACGATCGAAGCGGAACCGAACAACACGTTCGAGTCGCCGCAGCCGATCACGCTGTCGGCGATTGTCTGTGGCCGATTCGATCAGCCGCGCGACACCGATTGGTTTGAAGTCTCCGTCCCGGAGAACGGCAGCTACGCGGTCGAGGTCTACTGCGAACGCATTTGTGGTCGAGCCGATCCGGTCGTTGTTGCCTTCGATGAGAAAAAGAATCGCGTCGGCGAGTACGACGACTTCGGGCACCGCATGAACGCTTTCGACGGCCATTTGCGAGACCCCGTCGGCATGTTGTCGCTCAACAAAGATCAGAAGTACCGCCTACTCGTGCAGGAGCGATACGGCCGAGGCGGGCCGCGGTATCAATACGTGCTCTCACTGCGAAAGCCGCAGCCGGACTTCTACCCGGCGGTCATTCACAGTCAGAACCCCGGCCCTGGAAACGTCACGCTGTGGAAGGGAGGTACCGCGTACCTCGACGTGGTGACGCACTTCCGCGACGGGCTGAACGCTCCGATCACGATCACCGCCGAGGGCCTGCCGCCGGGAGTGCATTTCGCTCCGACGACGAACGACGATCAGCGCGGCACGTTCGTGTTGTGGTCCGACGAGAACGCCGCCGACTTCGTGGGCCCGATCAAACTGTTCGCGACCGCCAAGGTCGGCGAGCAAACGCTCCGTCGTGAAGTCCGGCCGTACACGCGAGTCTGGAACATCGCCAACATCAGCAGCAGCCGTCCAACTCGCGAGCAACTGATCGCCGTGCGCGAAACCGCACCGTACTCGCTGGAACTCGTGCCGAATCAAATCGAGATCGAGGCCGGCCAGACGTCCGAATTGAAAGTCCAAGCCAAACGCTACTGGCCTGAATTCAAGAACGCGATCAACCTGATCCCGCTGTCGTTCAAAGGCAATTTCCAAATGCCGAACGCCAGCATCGCCCCCGACACGAACGACGTGACGATCCGCATCACGGTGCAACAAGGAACTCGCCCCGGCGAGTACACGATGTCATTGCTCGGCCAAGCCCAGGTGCCGTTCCACAAAGATAAGGACGCGACGGACCGCCCCAACACGCTCGTTTCCATGGCCAGCCTCCCGGTGACGATCAAGGTGACGGAACCGCCGAAGAAGTAGCCGCAAGTGCATGTAGCCGTCACGCTCCCGCGTGACGAGCCGAACGCTTGCCAACGCCCCGTGAAGCGACCGGCTCATCACGCGGAGCGATGATGGCTACGTAGAGAGGCGTGACCCCTCCGCTTTGTTCGTGTCGGGCTGAACCACTTCTTGAACGGGAGGCTTCTCGGATGGAGCGTAAATCAGACGATCTCGGAACTGCTCTTGGTACTCCATGAGATACGCCACGAGTTTCGCAGGATCGTGTCCAAAACTGGCCGAGATGCGATGACGGATTTCACGGATTTCGTCGATGACCGGGTCAGGCAGTGGGGGGTTCATCATCGACTCCCAGAAATTCCAAAGGTGTGACGAGTCCAATCCCGACGAGCGACAACATCCGGCGTCGTTCGCAATTCGTGGTAGAAACTCGGAATCGACGTTTCGACGTAAACGCGAGGCTTAAACATGCCGCCAGCTTATCAGTCGCCATCAACGATCGAACGACGTGTCGTTCCCCGAATGAAGTGACGAGCCGCACCACGGTGCAACAAGGCGCTCGCCCCGGCGAGTATACGATGTCGGTGCTCGGCCATGCCCTCGTCAACAGTTCGAAAGCAATCCCGCACCGGACTGCTGGGGCGTGCGGCCCCTTGGAGAAAGACCATGCAGTCGAAGACGACTCGTGCGCTCATGGTCGCTGACTCGGCTTGGCATGCCAGACATTCTCGCTTAAGCCAAACGCCTTTGGCACGAAATCACGAACGCGATCAACCTGATCCGGTCATCAACTCGCCATCTGCCTCGCTGAGTCGAAGCCTCGCTGGAAGATTGTGCGTCGCTTATAGTCTGAAATCGTCAAAGAGACGATCGGGTCTCAATCGTGTTTCACTCTGGACTGGCAACATGACGACAAACCAATTCCATTACGAAAAAGGTGAATTATTCTGTGAGCAGCAACGAGTGGCCGAGTTGGCTGAGGAGTTTGGGACGCCGTGTTGGATTTATTCCAAGGCAGCGTTGCTCGGACGGCTGAAGGAGATTCAGACTGCGTTCGCGGCGGTTGACCCGGTGATTTGTTACTCGGTCAAGGCGAACTCGAACCTCAGCATCCTCAAGCTGATGTACGACGCCGGCAGCAGCTTCGATGTCGTCTCCGGCGGCGAGTTGTATCGTGTCAAGAAGTCTGGGGCCGACACGTCTAAGGTCGTCTTCGCGGGAGTCGGCAAGACCGACGACGAGATTCGGCGCGCGCTGCAAGAGCACATCTTGATGTTCGACGTCGAGAGCGAAGCCGAGTTGGACGCGATCGCAGCGGTGGCCAAGTCGCTGAGCGTGATCGCTCCCGTCGCGCTGCGGCTCAACCCGGACATCGACGCCAAAACGCACTCCAAGACCACGACCGGTAAGAAGGGCAACAAGTTTGGCATGGACATCGAACGCGCCGACGAACTGGCCGGCAAAGTGCTGCGAACGCCGAGCCTCACGCTGAAGGGCATTCACATGCATCTCGGGTCGCCGATTCTCTCGACCGAGCCGTATGCCTTGGCGGTTCGCAAGGGTATCGAGGTCGTCAACAGCTACCGAGCGCAAGGTCACGACATCAACTGGATGAATCTCGGCGGCGGCTTCGGGATCAGCTATCGCCGGAACGAAGGGCCACCCGCCAAGGATTACGCCGACGTGATCGTTCCCGGCGTGTTGGAAGCTCGCTGCCGACTGGCACTCGAACCGGGCCGGTTCATCGTCGGCAACTCGGGCATCCTGGTCAGCCAGGTGATCTACACAAAGCGTGAAGGCGGAAAGCTGTTTATCATTCAAGACGCCGCGATGAACGACCTCGTGCGTCCCGCGATGTACGACTCGTTCCACCGCATTTGGCCGGTGCATCCGCGAGTTGCCATGCCCGACAACGTCGAAGGCGAGATCGCCAACTGCGAGAAGGCGGACGTCGTCGGCCCGATCTGCGAGTCGGGCGACTACCTCGCCACAGACCGCTATCTGCCGCAGGTCCATCGCGGCGAATTCCTCTGCACGTTCAGTGCCGGAGCCTACGGCACGGCCATGAGCAGCAACTACAACTCCCGCCCCCGCGCGACCGAACTGCTCGTGGATGGCGACCAGGTCAAAGTCATCCGCCGCAGAGAAACCTACGACGACTTGATCTCACACGAGTTGGTGTGATCTTTCCGTTCGCCAGACGACCACGAAGACGCATTAGAGTCTTCGGTTGTGTTTTATGCGCGCCATGCGCGCAATACGTAGCCGAGTCGCTCCGCGACTCGGATTGAATCAGCGTCGCGGAGCGACGCCGCTACGTTGCGGGCGAAGCCCGCGTTAGGATCTCTTTGCGCCTGCGAGTCTTTGTGGTTCAAGAAATAGTGGTTCAAGACGTAGACATAAAGGTTGAAAATGTCAATGGACAAATACCCACTGACCTGGGAACTCGACTCGATCCTGCCACATCCGCAGACGAAAGAATTTCGGTCGGTGTTGACCGACTACAAAGCTCGGCTGACCAAATTGGCCGACGAGTCCGATCGGTTGCCGCCCATCTCGGCCAATTCTGAACACGTCTCCCGTTGGAAGCGATCGCTCACGGAGTACGAAGCGGTCGAGAAGCTCGCCAGCGATTTGTCGTCGTTTATCGGATGCCACGCGGCAGCAGATGCGGCGAACAAGTTGTTCCAGCAGATGGAGGCGGAGTTGTCCGCGCTTGATCCGTTGCGGGCGAAGATCGCGACAAATGTGGAGTTCGCGGTGAAGGAAGCCGCTCCGGCAGCGATCGAGAAGTTGTTGGAAGCCGACTCGTGGCTGACCGAATTGCGGTTTTTCTTCGACGAGCGGCGGCGGAATGCGGCGTTGCGGTTGCCAAAGGAGCAGGAGCAATTGGCGAACGATTTGGCCGTCGATGCGATTCACGCCTGGGGGCGGTTGTACGACCGGCTGTCGGGGGTATTGCGGATCGAGGTCATGGAACGAGGCGAGGTCGTCAAGAAATCGCCCGGCCAAGTGATGTTCGATTCGCCGCAGCGAGCCGTTCGCGAAAACAATTTCTTTGCGGCCGACAAAGCGTGGGCGACGATTCAGGACTCGTGTGCCGACGCGCTGAATCACATCACCGGGTTTCGGCTGACAAAGTATCGGCATCTCGGCTGCGACGGCCATTTCGACGCGCCGCTGCGATTCAACCGCATGAGCCGCCAAACGCTCGACGCCATGTGGGCGGCGGTCACCCAGCGGAAGCCGGTCTTGCTGAAATACCTCGCCAAAAAGGCGGAATTGCTCGGACTGAAACAACTTGCGTGGTACGACCTCACCGCACCGCTGCCCATACGTTCAAAACCGACGGGGCAGCATCCCGGCCTTGCGGAAAAAGCCGGAATTCTTGAAGACGAACTCTCCTACGACGACGCCTGCGACACCGTCATCCGCACGTTTCGCGAATTTAGTCCCGACTTCGGCCAGTTCGCAGAGACGGCGCTTCGCGAGCGCTGGATCGAAGTCGAGAACCGTCCCGGCAAGAGGCAAGGGGGCTTCTGCACCGGACTGCCGACGAAGCAGCAGTCGCGCATCTTCATGACGTACACGAACTCGGCCGACAGCATGAGCACTCTGGCTCATGAACTGGGTCACGCGTACCACTCGCACGTGCTGCGCGACCGGCCGTTCTTCTTGCAGGATTACCCGATGAACCTCGCCGAAACGGCGTCGACGTTCGCCGAAGCGGTCTTGGGCGAGCAGCAACTTCGCGCGGCAAAGTCACCGCAAGACGAACTCAAGCTACTGGACAACATGCTGTCCGACGCCGTCGCCTTCCTGATGAACATTCACACGCGATTCGTGTTCGAAGATCGCTTCCATCAGGAACGCCGAGACGGCGAGGTCAGCGCGGCTCGGCTGTGCGAGTTGATGCTCGCGGCGCAGAAGGAGACGTACCTCAACGCCCTCGCTGATGATGGCTGGAACCCGCGTTTCTGGGTTTCCAAGCTGCACTTCTACATCTCCGGTTTGCCGTTCTACAACTTCCCGTACACGTTTGGCTATTTGTTGTCGCTCGGTACGTTCGCGCTGGCCAAAGACTTTGCGGGCGAT
>CAYSHJ010000244.1:0-1910 GCA_964430385.1 uncultured Planctomycetaceae bacterium | reverse complement strand
CGAGCCAGTTCTTCCCAGTCGGCCCGACGCGAACTGACCAGCGATCCGAGGACCGTGTGCGTCAAATACGATCCGCACAACACCGCCTGAAACCCCAGCGTCCAAGCGAACTTCTCCGGGTGATAGTTGCCGGCATACCACAGCCAAAACAGCCACTGCGTTCCGAGATAGGCCACCGATCCGACCAGCGACCACGAGCGCATCAGCAGAGCGACGACGACTCCCACATTCAGCACGGCCAAGTAGGTGAAGAGTGATGAATAGGAATCATGATCCGTCTGCAACAGCAGCGGCGTGAGCAACCCGCCGATGACTGCGACGAGCGCCACGATGGCCGAGCGATAAGCCACCGCCACGACCATCGACTCGATCACCAGCACCGCCAGAAAGACGCCCGCGTGTTGCTGCGGCAGCAGTTGATAGAAACCGAACGCGCTGTAGGTCGCCAAATACAACACCACAATTCCCGTCGCAGTGAGCATGTTCGAGAACCTCGACCAGCTCTTCCGATGATAGCTCCATCCCAGGCCGAGCAGCGCAGCGCCGACCAGTTCTCCAATCGCGACTCGCCCGGCCGGTCCAATCCAATTGTTCTGATAGGCGTATCGCAAAAAGAACGCCGCCGCGAAGAGAAACAGTACGACCGCCAGCCAACCAAACGCCTTCTGTCCAATGAAGGTTTCCCATCCAAACGGCTCGCGTGACGTCACGTCGCGCGAACTTGTGGGCCAGGCGGCTTGGTCGACGTCCGGCTCGACCATCACCAACGACTCTTCGGCAACCAACTCGGATGGCAGGCTCTCAGCCTCGACCGCCGCTGTTGTTGGAGTCGTCGCCTGATCTGGCCGCGCCCGCAGCCGTGCTTCCAACTGCGTCACTCGCTGCGACAGTTCCTTGATTCTCCGGCTGCGGCGGAACGCGATGATCGAAAGAATCAACGCGACGAGCGGTCCAATGACGAGCACCGCTCCAATCGCCAGCACGATCAGCAAGTCGGTTGGTCCCATGAATGACCTAGTCTTCGAAGGCTGTTCCGGGCGTGATGATTTCGTTGAATCATCCAGGCCCGTGGGTGTCATTTGGCCGTCTTGAATGTCACGTCGCCGCCGTGCGTCGTGCCGTGTACGTTCGTGGCAACCAGTCGGTAGTGGTAAGTCGTGTCGGGTTTCAAGTCGGTCAAGTGGCCGTAGGACGTACGCGGCGTGATTTGAATTCCACCCGTGGAAGGCGGAGTCTTGGAGCCGTAGTTCGCATCCGGACCGTACTCAAAATGAAACGTCGTCGCTTCACCAAGCGCGTTGAGCCTTCCGTCGAGTCTCGCGGTCGTCGCCGTGATGCGGCTCGCTGATCCGGTCTCGGCGAGCGGCTTTTTGGTGGCCGGAGTCGTGAAGGTGCGGTCCGCGCCGCGCGTTGTTCCCACGCTGGAAGTCGCGACGAGCCGGCAGTGATGCGTCGTGCCCGGCTTGAGGTCCGTGATGTCGGTGTTGACGTGATAGATGTCATCGTCGGGGCGCATCATCGCGCCGGTGCCGAACACTTCGACTTCGCCCAGACCCCAGTGGTCAGTCTTGTAGCCAGACGTGACGCGGACTTTCAGAGCGGTGGCCGGCGCCTTCAGTTTAATATCGAGCGTGTAGGCCCAGTTGCTGTTGGGGACGCCCTTCTCCGGCAGCTCGCGCTTCACCAGCGATGTGAACGTTTTGCCGTCCGCGGAGACCAACACCTCGACATCCTTGGCCTGCCAGTCGGGATTCTGATGGAGCTGCACCGTGTGGATCGTCACCGGCCGCTCGAACGACCAGACGAATTCGAGTGGGCTGGCAGGGTTCGCCGCGCTCCGCCATGCACGGTCTTTTCCATGACGCCAGCCATCGGTGAGTCGCGCTGCATCTTCACCTCCGGCAGGGCTG
>CAYSHJ010000243.1:0-9618 GCA_964430385.1 uncultured Planctomycetaceae bacterium | reverse complement strand
GCTCTTCTGTCAACGCTTCACCCACCCTCTCGCGAGAGTCGGCGCATGACTCGAAGCCGAACTGGTTCGCTATTCCTTCGTTCGTGCAGAACTTTCATCTGCTACTCTCTTCCGGCTTTTACCGGCGCTTTCCCTGTCCCCGTTACTGCGTTACTGCGTTACTGCGTTACTGCGTTACTGCGTTACTGACTGACTGACTCGGCTATAAGTCGAACAGCGTCATCTGGTTAAGTTGGCGATCGTCTGGATTCGGCGTTTTTTCAGCAGTTAGGACCTGAATTACAGGGGTTTTCTCGAAAAGTGTGAGGCTGAGAATTTGCAAAATTGCGGACAGGCTGCGATCCACTTTCAGTTCGCGTTTGAGGATCGCCACCAGCACGTAGGTGCTGATCGCGATCCAGACTTGGGTCTTCACTGCGTTCTCGCTGGTGCCGAAGAAGGTTTTGATTCGCAGGTTCTGCTTGATCCATTTGCATTTGAAGAACAGTTCGACCTGCCACCGAGACTTGTACAGCCCGGCGACCGTCAGCGCGGGGATCGTGAAGTTGTTCGTCAGGAACACGAACCGGCGGTCGGTTTCGGCATCGTAGTACGACACAAGGCTGAGGGGGTCGGGATGCAAACGCGACGACTTCACCCCCGCCAGCATGATGGTTTGATCGCTGCGCAGGCCGGTCGTCTTGTCGATCTGGCGACACACTCGGCGCGTGTAGTCGAGGTTGCGTTTCGCGCGTGTCACGAAGAAAGCCGAGTGTTGGGTGAACCGGTGCAGTCGCGCGAAATCGACGTAGCCCCGGTCCATCACGTAGAACGCGCCCGGTTCGATCGGCAACTGGTCGAGCACCGTGACATCGTGAACTTTCCCGTGGGAGACATGCACAAACGTCGGAATGTTGCCGCGCAGGTCCAGCAGCGTGTGCAGCTTCACGGCCCCTTTGCGCCGGCGAAACTTGGCCCACGGGAAAAGTGCCATGCACAAGTCGATGGTCGTCGAGTCGAGCGCGTACACCGTCTGTTCGAGCATCACCGCCAACGCCTCGTCCGCGTACAACCGCCGCGCCTGACCAATCAACACCTGCGCGAAGTCGGCGTAAATCCGCCAGTCGTGAGCCAGGTTCGCATCGGCCAGCGTGCTCCGCGAAACGCGCCCCCGAAAGCCCGCGTGATACAGCTTCGGCCCCACCGCACGCAAACACGTTTCGATGTCGCGCAGACTCTCGCGAAACGTGAGCTGCGCAAACGCGAGACTCAAAAACTGATCGCGACACGAGAAGCCCCGCAACCGCCCGTCGCCCCCATACCGACGCACGCACGTGTTGAATTCGTGTCGCGGAAGAAACTCCATCAGCTGCGAAAAGACCATCTGCCCCGACAACATCTGTCAACCCTCGCCATTCGGCCCCCGCCGAAAACGGTCGATTCTGACAGATCGAGTTCAGATCGTGCGCGCTCAACATTCGACGCAACTCCCGAAAACAACTAGATGTTCCAACCAACCCCAAAACCATTAGCCGGACAGTTGTGGACTGAAATGGTAAATGCTCTGGACCCCCGCAGTCCCCGACCAGATTGTCGTGCTCCGGTAAAGGCTGCCCTCCACCGCATACTCGTACTCGATGGCGGGCTTGTACCATGTGACGTCACCAGTGTTGTCGTCGATCATCTTCTGTGACACCACGACGGCCTCGACCGGCACAAATGTTCGCAAGGCTCGCCGTTTATCCAGACTCGAAGCGATCCCTCTAACAAGGACCAGCAGCGGAACCAATCCCATCAGGCCGCTGAGCACACTCGCCAGAATCATCTCGAACTGGTTGTTCATCGTTCTACCTCACCTCTTGAGCTGATTCCGACCATCGCGCCAAGGAGAGCGCCGTACAGAAATCCGCCCAGCGCTGTGACACTTCCCGATGCGACCAGAGGAGGAAAGGGGCAGGACTCTTTGTGTTCAACTTCTCCACCTGACCCCTTTCTTCAAACTTGACCCCTTTCTTCACGTGTGATTGATTGGCGGGGCACTTGGTTTCTCCCGCCGTCCGCCTCGGGGGCGGCAATCTCTGACCACGTCAGCGTAACAGCCAAGAGACTCAGCCCTACAATGAGTGCCGAGAGAAAGAATTGCAGGAAAACGTTCAACCGGCCAAAGACCGCCGCGCAGGGCCGGATGACGGGCCAGCGCGCGACGACGCGCGAGATCTTGTACCCCAAGATGCCGCCCAAGATCGGACCGCCAGTTGCAAAAAGCGCCGCGATTCCAAACAGCCAACCAGGCAGGTCGCCAAGCAGGTACTCGCCGAGCGTGACCGTCGCGCCGAACCCGATCCACAGGCCCCAGGATAAACCCAGCAGAATGCCGGGTATCGCAAGCTCTCGGCCCAGCCACTCGCCCGGCAGCCAGAACGTGCCCGAGTATTGCTGTTGGCCGTCAACCTCGGTCATTGCCTCGATGCTCCACGACGGGGCATCCAGCGAATCTGCCGAGACGCTCTGCGGAATTGCGAAGCTGCAGTCCAACTGCATCGAGCCGCCGGGGTTCACAGTGCTCCCTGACAGTTTCTGTTCGGTGCTCCAGACAGTCTCCTGGTCGTCCTTTAATACGAGCTTCAGTTGGACACCTGCGGCACGCGACGAGTCCGGCCCGGAGTGGCGCTGGCGGAAGCGGACGGCCAGTGTACTGCCCGGCAAATGCACGAGCCCGGAGACGGTGACCATGGGCTCTTTAAGCATGCCGCCCCGTGGTCCGAAGAGTTTCCGCAAGGTCCAAGGCAGCATCAGGCCCACGCCGATGAGCATGAACAAACAGAAAAAGACGGCCCGCAGGTGCCAAGTGTCACCCTTCGGTCCCGGCGTCTCGAAGAAGAACATGAAGAGAAATAGTCCCATAACGGTCCAGATGAGGCCGAAAGCCGCGCAACTCTCCTGAACGCCGAAGCTGCGCTTAATCGCGTGAATCGATCGCAAGCGATCGTTGACATAGACGCCGCTGCTGCGAGCCAGTGAAGCCTGGGCGGCGTCCAGCGAGAACCGCGTGCGCGGCTCGACTTCCTCCAGCCCCGCTTCGAGCAACTCCGCCAGCCCGAGCACGTCTTCGAGAAAGGCCGGCAGGTTGCCCGGCGTCCGGCGGCGGTTGGTCCACGACTTGTCGTCGTACACGGTGACTTTCGGGCCGTCCACCTCAATTGCCAGGCCGGGGTTGGCGGCCAGTAATTCGACCAGCCGGTCGGTGATCAGCCGGGCCGCACGTTGGCGGTCGTACTTGTCAGGAAGGTGCAAGTGGTACTTCGTTCCCGCGATCGGGAGCGACCGGTGCGAGGTCAAGCCCCTGGACCCCAGCAGCAGGCGCGGCAATTTGCGCTGGCCTTGCAACTGGACGATGCTGTATTTGGATCGCGTGCTGGTGTGGGATTTTTGAGACCCCTCGCTGTCGGTGGACCAGGTGGTCCGTTCCATTCGGCTGTCGAAGACCAGCACGCTCACGCCGCCGACACGTCCGCGCAGAACGTTGAAGTAGTTGTCTTCCGCGCCGCACGAACGATCCCGATAGTTCGGCGGCAACCAGCCGATGTTCTCTCGCCACCGGTAGCTCAGTCCCAATTGTTCCGCCGCTCGTTTCATGCCGAACGAGCGCACCGCTGGCACCAGATGGTGCCAAGGCGCGACGATAAAAAACAACATTCCGAAATTCACAACGAAGAGCCAGACACGCGGCGCGGGGCCGAAAAAGTCGGCCGCAAAGAACGTGATCGGCAAGGCGACCAGCAGCACGAGGAACGACAATCGGCTTTTCGGCAAAAAGCCCAGCGGCGAGCGGTAGCGGTGAGTGTTCAATCTTTGCGTCATCGTTTCCTGCACTCCTTCCAATGCGTCGCGGAATATTCCGCGACTACCGAACGGTCAATCGCCACGCGAGAGCCAGTCGTTCATCAGGAACCCCGTTTCTGTGACCTCTTGACAACGTCCTCGGCGGCCTCGGGACCGCGCGACCTTGCAGTGAGGAAAGGTCAGAGGAAAGGAGAGGAAAGGGGAGAGGAAAGGGGGAGGAAAGGGGAGGAAAGGGGGGGAGGAAAGGGGTCAGGACTCTTTGTTTTCAACGTCTCCACCTCGAATCAACAATCAGATCGCGCGACCGCCCACGAGTCAAAACCGCACACAAACGAAACAAAGAGTCCTGACCCCTTCTTTTTCCTTTTTTCCTTAAAAAGACTGCAGCTTCGCAAACCGCTTGAAGCAAGCTGTGGCACTCTGCGTGTTCCTGACCACATCGCTTCGGACTGGACCTTTCTAATCCCTGGACTTGCTTGAAGAGCCTGGCCTCGTCTTGCTCTTGAAAGACACGACGAACTTGAGCACGACCGCACCCCAACCGAACAAGATCAAAACGACACACGGGATCAACGCACCGACCGAATCAGCAAAAAAACCACAGCCCACAAGCCCTGTCAGCCCCAGAGTCAGCAACAAGAACGGCACGCCGTACTCGCGAGTCCCTCTGATCAAGAACGCCTGCGAAGGATCAGTGGGATCGTACCAAGCCACGGCGGCTTGCCCGACTTGAAAGCGGTTGCTAATCCTCTCCGCCCAGCGTCGATCACTCAACTTCGTTGACCCGCCCATGAAAACCTCGTGGGCGGTGGCGGTGTAGGTCACGCCGTCGACTTCATAGCGGTATTCGACCTCTGGCCCATACACGCGGCAAGGTCCGTTCTCCTCGTATGCCCCCGCGTGACTTTCCGCCTCGGCAACGGAAGTGCGAATGACAACGGCCTGGATGCGTCGGTGCGTCCGCTCCTTCTCGCGAGTGGCGAATATCGCGAACGCACCGATGCCGGCCAAGAACCCGGCGTAGAAGCCGACCGTACTGCAGGCAGTGAGGGCGAATAAATAGACGAACCAATTCTGCATATCGCTGGTCTTTCGTGCTCAGGGTTGAGAACGGTCTCTGCTTCGCCAATTCACAATGACCCCGACAACCGCGCCGAACATCAGGTGATCTGCGAGCTGCGGCGCGAAATCCAGTTCGCGAATGGCGGGGATGTCTCGGCCGATCACCGCAATATCAAGCAATGCGATCAATGCCCCCGCGATCAAGATCGTGGCCATCCCGTGTCGGGGGACGTGGATTTTCATGGGGTGTTACCTCGGCTGGATTCGGCAAATCTCTCCGATGGCTTTTCGGAGATCACCTTGGCCAAGTACCTCAGCTTGCGAGCCGTCGTATCGCTGCGCCAGAAGCGGATGGCGAGGTCCGCTTCGTCGCACGAGCAACCGAAGTGCTCGGCATACAGTTTGGCGGCGTCTGCACGGCGACCGGATTGGATCAACTCCTCAATCTGCGGCAGCGGCGTCGCGTTCCAGTCGATGGTCAACGAGTTCGCGATGTCCTCGACCTCCGCAGCGATCTCGGACTGCGGGTCGAGATAGAGCGACCACAAAGACATCAGACAAACGAAATAGATGAACCATCCCAAGCCGAACGCCCCATCGTTAATCGCGTAGGCAGGCTTCATCGCGTAGGCAGCGGTGAGCAGGGGCCACATCAGCCACCAGCCCCAGCGTCGCAGACGCAACATGCCGACGCTGCCGACAAGTAAACCAATCCCCAGCGCGATCGCGCCCAGGCTCATGCCCCACGAGACTTTCGGAGCCGCGTCGGTCGCCGCCGTGAGTGCTCGAACAAGGTCGCCCGAAAACTTCAGAATGAGTGCGATGCCGAACACAAACAGGAGCGGCACCCAACACCACTGCACCGTCAGCAGTTGCTGCTTGTGATACAGCCCGCGGTTTGGTCCCGACATCTTGGCTGCGAGTCGTTTCGCAGGTTGCGCTGAGTTGTTCGGCAAGTCGGGTTCCGGTCGATGGCTCATCGAGTTCTCCATGTTGCATGAATACTTCGCCGACGCTGGCAGGCTATGGTGAATCCAACTTCCGATCAGGGACCGTCCCGGAGAATCGTGATGAATGGGCTGGTCCAGACGAGCGAGACGAGCAACAGCCCGACGATGCTGAACGCTCCGACGAGTGTGGCGACTCGCGACGAACGATGAACGCGGCCGGCCAATGTCGGTGCCACCAAGCACATCAGCAGGAGCAGCGGTCCCAGAGCCAGATAACACTGCCCGGCGAACGGGTTCATGGAATTCCTGGCGTAGAACCCGTCAACCAGCAGCGACGCCGCGACGCCCACTGCCGTTAAGGCCGCCACCCACCCGGCCGCCAATGCGGTTGCACGTTTCCAACTCAACACATCGTTTGGAGTCATCGACAAGTCCTCGTCACGATTCACGGCATGTAGAACATTCGCTCGATCGTCTGGCTGCCACTGATGAGCCAATACAGCCACAACGACACGGTCATTGCCAAGAGCGTCGTCGTCCATTGGCGAAGCCGAGGAATGCGGCTCGGCAATAACTTGGCAGTGAGATGTCCGCAGGCTGCTCCGCCGCCAGCGAACGCCCATCCGATCAACAGCATTATGAACGGCACATAGAAGTCGATCCGTAAAGCACCGACCAAGAAGTCAGACGGATTCTCCCAGGGGGCCGGGATTGTCGGCTTCCCCGCCAGAGCTAGCGGAAAGCCGCTGATGGCCACGAGCGGTGCCCACAGAAACGCGCTCAGGACAGAACTCCAAGCACCTCGGCGAGCGAGACTCGATTCGTGGCTGACAGATTGCAACTCCGAGTTGTTGTTCGCCTTCAATCGCTCGCTGAGCGCTGCGGCAATCCGGCGAAACTCCCACCGGCGGCCCCACAACGCGGGATACACGAGACTTCCCACGAGGCTGGCGACGATGAAACTCTCCAACGCCGACTGATCTGACAAATATCCTTGCAAGACGGATGCCGCCACGCTGACGAGGCCGCAGCCCACAGTGAACCACCACAAGTACACGGCGACTTTCAAGAGGGGTGCCGACGAATTCAGGATCAGCGAGCAACCCTGTGGCTGCGACTCGACTCGCCCACGCATGAGCCGACGCCCGAATTGCGAAACCCGCAACTCGTCACTTTCCACCGTGACGCGCGATCTCGGAATCAAGCCGCGACCCACTGGCAATCGCGTCCCGGAAAACTCCCGCAATCGAGCCAGCAACGATTCCGGTGGCTCGGAGAAATCCAAGCGGACTTCCTGTCGTGTCTCATCAAACTTCATGAGGCTTCGCAACATGCTGTGACTTTTCGTGCCAGGCGTTCGTGGATCGAATCATTCCTCCGAATCAGCGAGCAACACCGGAAGCTCTGCTGCTGTTTGCGCCACGTCGTTGGACGCGGTCATCGCAGGGCATCGAGCGAGCAATACGCCCATGACGACGCCCCAGATCGTCAACCCTGTTCCGGGAGTAAACATCAGTCCGAAAAACATGGTTGGCCCCGCGGCTTTTCCACCGACGGCTGCCGAAACGGTCAGCAGGCTGGCCACAAGCCACGCCAGCAATCCGACAACGGCGCTCATGACGACCATCCGTCTTCCACCAATGACTTTTCCCAACGCGGCACCGACAACAGTTCCTCCGATCGCCATGGCCAGCGCGAACGCCGTCGCGTCGTTCAGGATTCCCATCGCCAGGAAGACGGTGCCGATGATCAACCCGGCGGCGATCAGCAACGAGATCAAACCGACGATGCGGCAGCGCGTGGCGAATTGTCCGCCGCCGATCATCGCACCCCAGGCATAACAGAACACCGCCCCGGCGATCGCCACGCCGGGTGGACCGCCCAGCAAGGGGATCGCGATTCCGCAAAAGAATCCGAGAATGACCGCCAACACAATGGTTGCTGCGCCGACCAGCAGAACTTTGACTGCGGTCCAGATGGCCAAGCCCAAGGTGGGCCGCACACAGGACCGGACCTCAATGCAGCTCTCGACACCGTTGATTTCGAGTCGCACTTGTCCCTGATGCCGTCCGCAATTGCGCGGCCAAAAAGTGAGCTGGTCATCTTCCTCTTCTACATCCAGCCACCACGGGCAGGACCGGATGTGCCAATCGCAGGTGTCACTGGCGCGGGGTATGGCGACCACTTGAGGCTCAACCTCAGCGCAGCGCGTTCGCGCCCAATCCAGGACCACAGGAAAGTTCATGAGTTTCATCGCTTTCGATTCCATGGTGTCACCAAGAATGCTTGCACTTGGTGCAACGCCACATCTGAACTCTCATTAACAGAAACCAGAACAGAATTCCCCACACGACGTTGCTGCCCGCATTGCCAACACCGTTCCAAATCTGGACGCCTTGGAATAACACAAAGGCCCACACCAATTGGACGACGGCACTGAGGAAGAACAAGGACACGCACAACGTGCGCAACCAAGACAAATTCTTGATTTCGGTCGCTCCGCACTTGGGGCAAACAGTTTCACGGGTTGAGGACATGGCCAGCAGGCTCCTTCAAAGAGAAAACGATCGTGACCATTGCGGAAATCACGACGCCCACAAGACAGCCAGCGGCCCCGTCCTTGAAGTCGTATCGCTTGTTGTTGTCCATCGGCGTCTCCTTCAGTGGGCTGTCTGACGATCAAGCGAACCCGCGGAGAACAGCGTCTAGTTATGCAGACGTTCCGTTTACGATTGCTGATCCTTGGTAATAGGTCTTCGCACGACGGCTGTGCCATAAAAGGCCCATATGCCCGAAAACGATGTTGACACAAGTTCCCATCCTTCGGCGTCGAGTTCCTTGAGGGCAGTTTCAAGCAGGCACATCGCTTGCCAAATGCGTCCGACGAATCTGGACTTTTCAGATTTCCCAACTGTTCTGAACTGCGCGTCAGCGGTGGAGGCTGTGATAGCCCAGCGTCGCATTGCGAACGCATAAGGCCACACCCAGTACTGCCAGCGACGCACCGTTTCCAGCGGCGCTTGTGCAGAGCCGTACATGAGAGTGCGATATTCCCATTGTGCCATTGTCTTCTCCTTTGCAGAACGAAGTACGAAGTCTGTGGTGTGGCCGTTATTGACGTCGTTGAACAATCGGCAGCAGCGTGCAGAGGCTGCCTCCAATCAGAAAGCAGAACACGCCGAAGTTGATGACTTGTCTGACGGACTGAGCATGAACACGAGCATTGAGTTCGGCAAGTTGCGGATCAACTCCCTGAGGCATCGGCGGCGGCATGATCAGCCAACAACCGGCCAACAACAGTCCGGAATACAACAGGCACGAAGTCAACGACGCGACGAGCGTTGAGTCGGTGAGCTTGCCAGCCAACTCGCCAACTTTCAGGCCCAACATGGCCGCCAGCCAAACGCCTCCCAGCAGGATCAGGTAGCCCATCGTTTGACTTTCGAGAATCAGATCGCATTCAAAGAGATGCTGTCCAATCGGAGTCATGTTTTCCGGGGGATGGCGAAGAGCCGACGATGTGCCCCACGGTTTTCTGCGTCGCGAGCATGACCAGCTCAACGAATCGCAACTCATCAATCATTCGACTTGTTTGGCGACGCCATAAACCAGGATTTG
Source organism: uncultured Planctomycetaceae bacterium (assembly GCA_964430385.1). Lineage (GTDB taxonomy): Bacteria > Planctomycetota > Planctomycetia > Planctomycetales > Planctomycetaceae > CAYSHJ01. Next base: position 166 of record CAYSHJ010000243.1, on the reverse strand, counting down.
ACCGCAGGCGTCGCAAATGAATGCGTCAATCTGGTCAACCAGTCCTTCGACCGGATACTTGCCAGTCCAAAACCGACGACTCGCTTCCGGAACGGCGTACCAGATGTTCGGCAGTTCGGTCATGCGAGTTGGGTCGAGCAACTTGATCGCCCGCAGTTCGCTGCCG
>CAYSHJ010000242.1:0-1605 GCA_964430385.1 uncultured Planctomycetaceae bacterium | reverse complement strand
GGCAACGATGTGGTCCGATTTGAACTTCGGCTGTGGCGTCGCGGCGAGTACCAGCGCCTCGTCGGCTTGTTCCCACTTTGCCAAGATGTCGCAGACGGTCTCCGGCACAGCGTCGAGATCCACTTCGTCATCCGCCTGAGCGGCGTAGACCAACTGTGTCTCCAGTTCGCCACGATGGGTCAGCGCGATCACCCAATCGACCGCTGCTTGCAGTTCTTTGTCGGGGAGCAAATTGAACGCGGGCATCGATGTTCCAGGAATTCCCTTTCGAACCGTGCGAACCAAGTCCTCGCGGCGCGGTTTGTAACCATACGGCGTGGTCGTGAATTTGAAGACGCCGCGCCGATAATCTCGCGGCTTGGGCGACATCGAAGCCGCCGTTGGCCCCTGACCGTCACCGTTAACGCCGTGACATTGAACGCAACGTTTCAGATAAACGCCGCGTCCCATCGCGAGTTTCGTGGGGTCGAACTTGTCATCGCCGAGCATCTTCGGCGAGTCCATCGTCCCGCAGTGTTCCTCGAGCACATTGACCACCTTGGTCTGAAACGCGGGGGACAGTTCTTTGGCTTCTTTGCCGAGTGTCCAAGAGCCAGGCTCGCGCCTTTGGCAACCGGCATTCAGTAACACCAACGCACACAGACAGCAGGCCCAACGCCACACAATCAGCTCCTTCCTTGACGAAAAGTCTGGCGATCGGCGGTTTTCGCGCTCCGACTCCGATCACGAGGAAACGTAATAGCGAAGCGCGTGCCATCGAAGCGGTCGATTTTTTGGCAGATGCTGGGTCAGCCCAATCTGGCCAGTGATCGCCGGAGTGCTGAACGTGAACGCAAAAAGAGAGCGGACTCGCCTCACTGATCCGTCGATGGGGCCGGCAAGCTCGCGCTGTTGTGAAGTCTCAGGCGGCTGAACCACGCGACGGCGGAGTCATCGACTCGCTTCGCACTGATTACATGCGTCCCGATCGCCGCGCCGCCTTTGGCATACTGCCCAACGGCAACTCCGCCGAACGCCGTTTGCGCGATTGCCACTCCGGCGATCACGAACGCTCCCAAGCCGACGCCAGCGACCGTCACAAGCCCGACGGCGACGCCTCCAATGGCAATGACGCCGCGAGCCAAGCCACCAATCGCGATCACCCCGGTCGCGACATCGCCCATCGCGATGAGGCCTCGTGCATGGCCTCGACTTTCATGGCGAGAGGCATCAGGCCCTTGAGCAACCGCCACCAGCGGCCATCCGAACAGACGAAGCTGCGATGTGTACCGAATTGTGCGAGTCATGATCCGAGCCTGTTTGGTGTGCGTTGGTGTGCGATGATCTTATCGTGGTGGATTTTGACCTCGAAGTCGAGGCGGACGCGGAATTCCGGCTCTCCGCCATTCGTGTTGGAACGCATACATCAGCCGCTGGGCGCTAGCCCACGGTTCAGCGAAATCAAACCGTGGGCTAGCGCCCAGCGGCACTCACTTTGACCTGTAGCTGAACTCGCAAGAGTTCAGAGGATCGCCGAAACCGGCTGAATTCTTGCGAATTCAGCTACGTCGAACAGCAACGTGAAGTTGAACGTCGGACAAAGTGAGTGCCATTGGGCTAGCGCCC
>CAYSHJ010000241.1:0-13942 GCA_964430385.1 uncultured Planctomycetaceae bacterium | reverse complement strand
CAATCGTCGTCGTCCGAGTCACTCTACGCTCCGCTCGTGCTGGATTGGTCGCCGGAGCGGACTAAGCTCGATGCGGAATGGCGCACGCTGACGGTGACGGAGTTGGGCCAAAAGCTCGCGTCGTGGCGAGCCGCCGCGCATCGTTTGCGAGTGGGGAACCTGCACCTCGTCGTGTATCACAGTCTTGATGACAGCCACGATTCTCGCGCGGTGCTCGGCCTGCAGACGGACCAGGAAACCGTCATCGCGCGCTTCGACGAGAAAGGCTACGTGCTACCGTTGGTGTCGGTCGATCCCTGATCTCCATCGCGACTGATCGAATCAGGCAGCGTGAACAGGCCGGGCTCGGCGACTGGTTTCCTCATCGGCACAGAGCCGCTCGCTTTCGGCGACGATCTGTTCCCAAGACAGGCCGCTGCGCTGGCACATGTGCATGAGATCGGTCGTGATCGATACGAGGGCCGTTTCGAGCGGACGGCCCCCCAAGCCTTCGGCAATCCAGGTGTAGTGTTTGGAACGCAGGATTTGGTCGATGTGGCGAGACCAATCGCCGCGCGGAGAAGTCGTCATGGCCGTGTTCCTTGTTGTGACATGATGCGAGAGACGACGAGCGTCTCAGGCCGGCCGCGAATGAGCCGAAAGATGTGTGGAAGATAGATTAGCTTCGCGCGTTCAATTTGTCACGTGTCTTTTCCGCGTCCGGCCGGCAAGGCGTTTTGTCATTCGGGTTTCGTCATTTGTGCATGGGCCGCTATCTTTTGCGGCGAACGGCAGGACAAAACGTACCCACGCCACCCCGCTCGTCGGGGTGGTTCCCGCGCTTCTGTGCTACTTCGAGAAGTAGCGCAGAAGCGCGGGAACCACTGGGGCAAGCCCAGTGGCGGGAAAATAAGTCCTGCCGAACGCCTTTCAGCGGAGCAGCGAGGATGTGCGGGATCGCGGGAGCAGCGTGGTTGGCGGACGGGGAACCGCTGTCGGCCGCGACGCTCGAACGCATGATCTCGGCCATCGTGCATCGCGGCCCGGATGACGCGGGAACGTATTTTTCGAACCAATCGGTCGGACGGATTGGCAATCCGTGCCACAACGCGGCTCTCGGATTTCGACGCTTGTCGATCATCGACCTCGCTGGCGGACATCAGCCATTGGCGAACGAGGATGACTCCGTGTGGATCGTCTTCAACGGCGAGATCTACAACTACCGCGAGTTGCGAGCCGACCTGGAAACGCGCGGACATCGCTTCCGTACCAATACCGACACCGAGTGCATTGTGCATTTGTACGAAGACCTCGGGGCGGAGTGCGTGCGGCGGCTGCGCGGCATGTTTGCGTTCGCGATTTGGGACGACCGTCGTCAGCGGTTGATGTTGGCTCGCGACCGCGTCGGTAAGAAGCCATTGTTCTATCGGTGCGAACGAGGCCGCCTGACGTTTGCCAGTGAACTGAAATCGCTGTTGCTCGTCCCCGGCGCTCCGCGTCGCTTGAACCGACGAGCGATCGACTCGTACCTCTGCTACCAGTACGTACCTTATCCCGATTGCATTCTGGAAGGCTATCACAAACTCTCGCCAGCCCATGTCGCCGTGTTCGAGAACGGACACTTGGACGTCCGCCGCTACTGGCAACCGCCGTTCGAGCCGGAAATCTCAAATGGCAAATCTCAAATCTCAGATTTCGAATTGGGCGGTGCGACTTGGTCCGCCGACCGGTGGCGGCGAGAACTGCGCAGCACGTTGACCGAGGCGGTCCGATTGCGGATGCGCAGCGACGTGCCGTTGGGAGCGTTTCTCTCGGGGGGCATCGACTCGACAATCATCACCGGCTTGATGCAAGAGTTGTCCGACCGGCCGGTGCATACGTTTTCGATCGGCTTCCCGGTCAAAGAATTCGACGAGCGATCGTTTGCACGCGAGGCGGCGCGGCATCTGCACACGGATCATCACGAATTGGTCGTCGAGCCAAACGCCCTGGAAATCCTGCCGAAGCTGATCTGGCACTACGACGAGCCGTTTGCGGACAGCTCGGCGATCCCGACGATGTATCTGTCGGAGATGACTCGGCGGCAGGTGACGGTCGCGCTGTCGGGGGACGGCGGCGATGAGCTGTTCGCCGGCTACACGCGGTATCAGGCGGTGCAACTCGCCGCGCGGTTCGACCGGCTGCCGACGCCGATCAAACGAGTCATCACCGCGAAGTTGTGGCAGCGGCTGCCGTCGGGAGCGGGGCCTCGTTCGCTGTTGCGTCGGGGCAAGCGGTTTCTCGCCGCGCTCGGCGAGCCGCCGGAGAAGCGCTACCTGCGGTGGGTCGGCATCTTCGAGGAATCCCAACGGCGCGAGCTGTATCGTCCGGAGTTCGTGGCGGAACTCGGCGACTTCGACGCCGGTGACTTCTTGTTGCAAGCCTACGCCGCCTGTCCGAGCCGCGACTTCATCACGCGCACCACCTGCGCCGACGTGCTGACGTACTTGCCGTGCGACATCTTGACGAAAGTGGATATCGCCAGCATGGCGTCCAGCCTCGAATGCCGCAGCCCGTTCCTCGATCAAGAGGTCATCGAACTCGCCGCGCGGATGCCGATTGAACTGAAGCTGCGCGGTCGGCAAGGCAAACAAATCCTGCTCGACACGTTTGCCGACTTGCTGCCGCCGTCGATTCAACGTCGAGGCAAGATGGGTTTCGGCGTGCCGCTGCCAAATTGGTTTCGCGGCGAGTTGCAGCCGTTCCTGCGCGACATCTTGTTCGACTCGCGCACGCTGTCTCGCGGCTTCTTCGAGCCGTCCGCCGTGCAGCGATTGTTCGACGAGCATGTCCAAGCGAAGACCGATCACGCCCATCGCTTGTGGGCGTTGCTCTGTCTGGAACTCTGGCAGCGGATGTTCCTCGATTCCGCCGAACCGCCAGCAAGTTGCCCGACCGCGTGTACGTGAAGATCGTGATGGTCTACAAACCGCTGGATGTCGAACGGTTTCTCGAAACCCTGTTCCGGTTAATGAGTTGCTGGGCCAAACGGCTCTTTCGCGGTTATCCTTCCCCTTGGAGTCACACTGCGAGGTGAGCGTTCGCGGTCACGTGCCTGAGCGGGGGAGCACAAGGTCGCACAGGACCGACTCATGGCAGTTTGTCCGGTGGCATGATGGCGACTGCGTCGGGGCAGGCGTTTTTCGGCCGCCTTGGGACTAAATTGGGGTTGTGAGGTTCGATCGGGCGTGACGCGCTCAATCCACCGGCCGTGGCATTCGATGTGCTGTAGGTAGTTGAAACCCATTTCGTCGGGCTGTGCTGGGCAAACCATAAAGGAACGGGGCATGAAGGAATCCACCATCGCGAGTACTGTGATCGATAATGCTCGGCGTGAGTTGTGTCGGCTGATCGTCCAATCGTGCGAGCAGGGAGCCTCGAACTTCAAGGTGCGAGTCAATCTTGGCGACGAAAAGCCGACCGCTGTCTGGGTCTACGGCCATATTGACAACGTATGGCAGAAGTTGACGACCACGATTTGCGATGATCAGGTCGCGGCCGCTATCGCCGGAGAGTTAAAACGTCTCGCCTCGGCACCGCATGCCGATGAATGCAGTCTTCGCCGGCAAGAGTTTGCCGACCGCATCGAGGTCGAAATCAAATTTCATCGCGAGGCCATCGACTCGCATCGCGGCGAGAACCTCGAGTCGTATCTGTTTGGGATTCTGTTCTACGAGCAGAACGCCGCGCAGCAGTCTCGCCGGAAATCAATCCGTCGAGGACCGAACAGAAATGTCGCCAAGCGTTAGCCTCTTCTCTGAAAGTCTCCCTCATGAAACTTCACAACCGTCCGCTTTATCACTGTCTGTCATGTGGCCACATCATCGCTGAGGAGCCCGGACGACTTGCCCCGTTTTGCTGTGGCCACGAAATGGTCACGGAGGGCGAGGAAACACTGCGGGATGACTTTGCGCGGGAATTAAACATCGAGCCGGTTCCCGGCGAAACCGGGCTGGCTCCACGTTGGACTGCGCAGGAATCCGAACCTGCATCGGTGTCTCTGTGAAAGGCCGCGATATCGTCGCCTCGCAAAGATCCGCGGCGCTGGCGAATCACGGCAGGCCTTCTGCAGGATGCATCGTCAGCACCGAGCAGAGTGCTCGTCGCACGACGTTCTCCGCGACGCTGCCGAGAAACTAATGCGAGAAGCTGGTACGACCGTGAGTCCCCATGACGATCAGGTCCGCATGGCATTCCTCGGCATCCGCGGAGGCCGTTGAGAAGTCCACCGGCACAAGGACGCTTTTCTTGGGGAGTCAACGCATCGATTTTTCTCCGATCTGAAATGGAACGCGGGGAACCTCATTCCGTCTTGAAGGCCCCCTGTTGTTGAGCGTCTTGCATAACCTTCGCCGGCCGCTCTGGGCGAACCGTCAGCACCGAGCAGCCGGCGTGCTGCACGACTCGTTCCGCGACACTGCCCAACAGCACATGCGGCAAGCCAGTGCGTCCGTGAGTGCCAATGACGATCAAGTCGATTGCGTGCTCGTGCGCGTATTGCACGATGGTGTCGTAGATGGAGCCGACGCGCATAGCGCGGACGATCGGTTTGCCAGAGGCCCACACCGGAGGTGGAATTTTCTGGATTTCTTCTTCGGCGCTGGTGACGACGTCCTCCAACAGCTTCGGCGGGACCATGACCGACACCGCCGCAGGTGGCATAATCAGAAAGAGGTCATGCAGGACGTGCAGCACATGCAGCTGGGCCCCGAATTGGTCGGCCAACTGACAGGCCCACTTTTCGGCCGCTTTGCCAAGTTCGCTGAAGTCGGTCGGAAAGAGGATGCGTTTAATTTTCATGGCGAATGGCTTGTGGAAATGTTACTCCGAATTCTTAGCGAACGCCGTTCCAAGTCAGTGGAAGTTACCTGGGATTTTCGAATCATAAACTCGGGATCCTCAAGGTAACAGCACGGCTGCTCCGCGAAGCCGACCGTTACGTAACGCCGTCAACGCCTCATTCGCCGCGTGGAGCGTGAAGGTTTGCACCTGGGTGTTGACCGGTACTTGCGGGGCGAGTCGCAAGAACTCCTCGCCATCGCGTCGGGTCAGATTGGCGACCGAGCGGACGACTCGCTCACCCCATAACAACCTGTACGGAAAGCGTGGAACGTCGCTCATGTGGATGCCGCCGCACATCACCAGTGAGCGGTATCCGATCAGCCCCGCACACAACAGCGGAGCCGCTGCCGCATCCGAGTACGCATCCGGGATCGAAAAACAAAACCGCTGATCGGCGACGGTGAACTCAGCGTAGCCGCCATCAAGCTGATATACCGTGAACCGCGCTGCTTCGCAGAGATTCTCGTGGCCGCGTTGGCAATAGCGGCATTGGCCACAGGTCCAACCGAGCCAGGGAACGCCCACTCGGTTGCCGATCCGAAAGCGCTCGCAACAGAAGTTGCTCAGGCCCGGGCACCGGACGCGGACACTCAGCCCAACGCAAGGGCAAGTTCGACTGATCGAACAGCATGGCACGCATGGCAGTGACTTTTCGCTCGGTGTTTGGCACAGCGAGTGCAAGATAATACAATGTTGCTCCGCGGAGTGCTCGCTATTGGCGATTAAACCTGCGACACAAATGGCCTTGCCATAGGGTGTCTGAATGTCTGAGCCTCAGGCCTGGTATGCCCTGTCTGGTGACGACGTGGCGCGGGAATTTGCGGCCGATCTGGCGCACGGGCTGACCCCCCAGGCGGTGGCTCAGCGGCGAGAGCAACAGGGCTGGAACGTGCTCGCGGAAGCCCTCCCAGTGCCAGCCTGGAGGAAGCTGCTTGCTCAGTTCCAAGAGTTGGTGATCTGGATTCTGATCGTCGCAGCGATCATCTCTGGTGTGATGGGTGAATGGGCCGACACGGCAGCGATTCTGGCGATCGTGCTGGTGAATGGCATCATCGGTTTCCTTCAGGAGGAGAAGGCGGGGCGCGCGTTGACGGCTCTTCAAAAACTCTCGTCGCCGATGGCCAAGGTGATCCGCGATGGTGTGCTGCAATCGGTGCCCGCTCGCGAACTGGTGCCGGGGGACCGCATTGAACTGGAAGCGGGCGACAATATCCCGGCCGACTCGCGGCTGCTGACGGCTTTCAGCGTGCGAGTTCAGGAAGCCGCGTTGACCGGCGAATCAATTCCCGTGGACAAGGACGCGGGCTGTCTGTTGAGCGAAGGCGTGCCGCTGGGGGACCGTCGCAACATGGTCTTCATGGGGACGGTCATCGCTGCGGGCAAGGCGAGCGCCGTCGTGGTCGCGACCGGGATGGGTACCGAATTGGGACACATCGCCGGGCTACTGGAACGCTCTAAGCCCGAGCCGACGCCGCTCCAACGGCGACTGGCGGAGCTGGGCAAAGTGCTGGTCGTCGTGTGCCTGGTCATCGTGGGCATTATCTTTGCGCTGGAGTTGGCGCGTGGCGGCGAGTTGCTCGAGATACTCCTGATCTCCGTCAGTCTCGCGGTGGCCGCCGTGCCTGAAGGGTTGCCCGCCGTGGTGACGTTGACGCTCGCTCTGGGCCTGCAGCGCATGGTCAAACGGAACGCGCTCGTCCGAAAATTGCCGAGTGTCGAAACGCTCGGCTCGGTGACCGTGATCTGCTCGGACAAGACGGGGACGCTGACGCGCAACGAAATGACCGTACGCGAGGTCGTGACCGGTGGCGAACGATTTCAAGTGACGGGTGGCGGCTACGCGCCGCATGGACAGTTCTTCAGAGTTTCGAGCGCGCCGGCGAACGGTGGGCGTCAGCCCACTGGTCCGGTCGGCCAACCGACTGACGCCGGCCGTTCGCCGGAACCGATCAATCCTCGCGACGAACCGGACCTCTTCCAAGCTCTGACCACAGCCGCGCGCTGCAACAACGCGACAGTCAGCCCGCGCGGCGACGAGGCCGACTCCTGGCAAGTTATCGGCGACCCGACCGAAGGCGCGCTGGTGGTGGCCGCGCTCAAGGCCGGTATCGAAGCTCACGATCGCGCGCAGCAAGTGCTCTTCGAGATTCCGTTCGACTCGGAACGCAAAGCGATGTCGGTCGTGTTGCGCGGACCGGATGGCACTCGCGTCATGTATTCCAAAGGTGCACCGGAAGTGATTCTCGCGAAGTGCGTCGCCGAGCGGCGCGGCGGCCAAGTCGAGCCGCTCACCGATGACCGCCGCAGCCAGATCATGCGGTCGAATTCCGAAATGGCGTCTCGCGCGCTGCGAGTACTCGGGCTGGCGTATCGCGATTCTTCGGCCACTCCGGGAACCGAATACGACGAAACCGACCTGATCTTCGCGGGCTTGGTCGGCATGATCGATCCGCCGCGCGAGGAAGCCAAGGAAGCGGTGCGGCGGTGTCGTGCCGCAGGCATCCGCCCCGTCATGATCACCGGCGATCATCCGGAAACCGCGCTGGCCATCGCTCGCGAACTGCACATCGCCGTGGAAAAAGGGGACAGGTCCATTTTGCCGGGACCGCCCGGAGCGTGCTTCGCACAAAATGGACCTGTCCCCTTTTTCCACCCGGCGGATGGCGGTCGAGTTGTCACCGGGCAAGAACTCGACGCTCTGTCGGACGACGATCTCGCAGCCCAAGTGGACCAGATCGCCGTCTATGCACGCGTCTCGGCCGAACACAAGCTACGCGTCGTCAACGCTTGGAAGCAGCGAAATCAGATCGTCGCCATGACGGGTGATGGCGTCAACGACGCTCCGGCTGTGAAGGCCGCTGATATCGGCATCGCGATGGGCGTCAGCGGCACCGATGTGACCAAAGAGGCATCGGACATGGTGCTCACGGATGACAATTTCGCCTCGATCGTCAACGCGGTCGAGGAAGGACGCGGCATCTTCGATAACATTCAGAAGTTCGTGCATTACTTGCTGTCGTGTAACGCCGGCGAAGTGCTCCTGATGTTTTTCGCGGCGTTGATCGGCTGGCCGGTCCCGCTCGTCGCCATTCAAATCCTGTGGATCAACCTCGTGACCGACGGATTGCCGGCGTTGGCCTTGGGAATGGAGCCGCCCGAACGCGACATCATGAGCCGGCAGCCACGTCCACCACACGAGGCCGTGATTTCGCGGGAACGAGGGCTGCTCATTCTGTTTCACGGCACGCTGGTCGCAGCCGTTGCGGCTCTGGGGTTCTGGATCATCTACCAGGGGGACAACGCACATGTGGCTCGTGCTCGGACCGTGACCTTTTGCATCATGTCCTATTCGCAGCTCTTCTTCGCCATCGGCTGCCGCAGCCAGCGCTACACCATGCCCGAACTCGGCCTATTCTCGAACCCGCACCTGTTCGGAGCAATTGTCATCTCCGGTTTACTTCAACTGAGTGTCGTGACACTGCCGTTCGCTCAGCCGGTCTTCGAGGTCACCACTCATCCCTCGTGGGAGTGGCTGCTCGTCCTCCTGCTGGCCCTGACACCCGTCACAATCATCGAAGTCGGAAAGCTTCTACGAGCATTTTTCCGAAAGGCGAGGACGGCATGACTTGGAAACGCCTCTTGATTCGGGTCGGTATGGCGGCGATCGCATTGTCCGCGTTGATCGCAACGGTCAAGTTCTGGCCGCGCGGAGATTCGCAGGCATCGGGCAAGTCAGACGTGTGGACTTGTTCGATGCATCCGCAGATTCGATTGCCGACCCCCGGCCCCTGTCCGATCTGCGGGATGAATCTGATCCCGGTCTCGCAGTTAACCAGCGAGAAGGCTGATCTCGAACAGCGTGCAGGACTGGAAACGGAAGTGGTTCGTTATCGCGAACTATTCAAGGAGATTCGCACTGTCGGCAAGCTCGACTACAGCGAGCGGCAGGTCGCCTTGATTTCGTCGCGCATCGCGGGCCGAATCGATCGTGTCTTCGCAGACTTCACCGGTCTGCAGGTGAAAAAGGGTGATCATCTTGTCGAATTCTACAGCCCCGAGCTCAACGTCGCGCAAAACGAATTGCTGATCGCGCTGGAAGCTCGTGACAAGGAAACGGAATCGTCGCCCGCCGTACGCGGGTTCGCGACATCGCGGTTTGAATCGACACGCACGAAGTTGCGATTGCTCGGCATCCTCGACGAGCAGATCGCCGAAATCGAGAAATCCCGCAAGACAACCACGCACTTGACAATCTATGCGCCGATCGGCGGTACGGTCATCGAGAAGGACGTGCGGGTCGGCCAGTACGTCAGCGCTGGCGATCAACTCTATCGGATTGCCGACTTCGACCCGATTTGGCTGTACCTCAACATCTACGAGTACGACGTCGCGTGGGTGCGCTTCGGTCAGCCGGTCGAAGTCACGCTGGAGGCGTTCGCGGGCGAGACGTTTCGCGGCACGGTTACGTTCATCGACCCGTTCCTCGACGACGCGACGCGCACGATCCGCGTCCGCGTCAACCTCAAGAACCCCGACCGCCGCTTGAAGCCGCAGATGTACGCGTCCGCGACGATCCGCGTGCCGCTCCGAGCCGACGGGTCGCCCGAGCCGACTGGGTTGGAGGGCAAATTCATCTGCCCGATGCATCCCGAAGTCATTCAGGCCGAGCCGGGTGAGTGTTCAATCTGCGAAATGAAATTGGAGCCTGTGCCGGAGCGGAATCGACGAGAGGGGGCGAGGGGGCGAGAGGGAGAAGGCGAGACGAAGACGAAGCACGCGGGACACGAAATACAGGCTGAGAAGTCGACTGTCGAGACCGAGGTGATTTCGGGTGACGGTGTGCTCGCGGTTCCGGTATCGGCCGTGCTCGACACGGGACGACGTCGGATTGCTTACCGGTTGACGAAGGACGGAGCTTATGAGTTGGTCGAATTGAAGCTCGGTTCGCGAGCTCAAGCGACCGACGATTCGTCGCGACGTCGCGACTACTACCTCGTGCTCGACGGCCTGAACGAGGGGGACAAGGTCGTCGTCCAAAGTGGATTCCTGCTCGACAGCCAGCGGCAAATCGAAGGCATGCCGAGTTTGCTCTACCCGGCAGGTCAAGCCGCCAGCATGTCGGATCACGCAGGGCACGGCGATCCGAAGGTGGCTCCAGCAGCCGCCGGTCACAAGCACTGATCTTGATCATCATGACGAACCTCATCATCCGTTGGTGTTTGAACAACCGGTTGTTGGTGATGCTGGCGGCGTTGGTCATTCTCGGAGCCGGCTATTACTCGCTGACGCATGCCACGATCGACGCCATTCCGGACATCGGCGAGAAGCAGGTCATCGTCATCGCCGATTGGCCGGGGCGGTCGCCGCAGGATGTCGAGGATCAAGTCACGTATCCCCTGACGGTCAGCTTGTCGGGCACACCGGGCGTAAAGTCGATTCGCTCGTTCTCCGGCTTCGGATTCTCGATGGTCTACATCATCTTCAAGGATGAAGTGGACTATTACTGGGCTCGGTCGCGCGTACTCGAGCGGATGAATGTGGCCCTCTCGAAGCTGCCGCCAGGGGTCGTGCCCACGCTGGGTCCGGACGCGACCGCACTGGGGCAGATCTTCTATTACACGCTCGAAGCTGACGGAGCCGACCTCCAGCAACTGCGGTCGCTTCAGGACTGGTACATCCGGTATCAGCTTCAAGCGGTCGAGGGCGTGACCGAAGTCGCCACGCTCGGTGGTTACGTGAAGCAGTACCAAATCGACGTCTTGCCCGAAAAACTGCGGGCCCATCGCGTGTCGCTGCCCGAACTCTACGAAGCCGTGCGTCGCAGCAATGTCGATGTCGGGGCACAGGTCGTCGAAAATAATCGTTTCGAGTTCTTCATCCGCGGCAAAGGCTTTGTGAAGAGCGTGGCGGATATCGAGAACATCGTCATCCGTCAGGAAGCTGGCACGCCGATCTTCGTGAAGAACGTGGCTACCGTGCAGCTTGGCCCGGAGTTTCGGCGCGGTACGCTCGACAAGGCGGGTCGTGAAGCCGTCGGCGCAGTCGTGCTGATGCGTTACGGCGAGAACCCGCGCGACGTCATCCGACGTCTGAAGGCACGCATCGCCGAAATCGAGCCGGGTCTGCAAGTTCTTTTGGCCTCCGGCAAGGTCGCGCCCGTGAAACTGGTGCCGTACTACGATCGCACCGACATCATTCACGAGACGATGGCCACGCTGAAGGACAACCTGATTGAAGAGTCGATCGTGGTGGCGCTGATTGTCGTCCTGTTTCTGCTGCACCTGCGGAGTTCGCTCGCCGTGCTGCCAACGCTGCCCCTGGCGCTCGCGATGAGCTTCACCGCCATGTATTGGTTCGGCGTGGACAGCAACATCATGTCGCTGGCAGGCATCGCCATCGCCATCGGCGATGTCAGCGACATGGGCATCATCATGACGGAGAACATCTACCGGCGTCTGGCCGCCGAACCCGAACGCCCCTACACCGAAGTCGTCTATGAAGCCGCGTGCGAAGTCGGCGGCGCGATCTTAAATGCCGTCACCAACACGATTATCTCCTTCATCCCCGTGTTCGCGCTGACGGGACCGGAAGGCAAGATGTTTCAACCGCTGGCCTACACGAAGACGTTCGCCATCGCGGCCTCGGTGATCCTCGCCATCACGGTCGTGCCCGTGATGAGTTTCTACCTGCTGAAGCCGGTGGTCTGGTCGCAGCGGCGTTCGCTGCTGATCGGAGGTGTCGCCGGACTACTGACGATGGTGACGCTCCGATTGGCCGTCGCGTGGGGCCTCGGCCTGAGCGGCGTCTGGACCGGCTGGCCCACGGCGGCTGGTGCCGGACTGCTCATCGCGGCGCTTGTCTACCGCATGGGGCGCGAGCGACTGTTGCCGCCGGAAGAGAACCGCGTCTCGCGCGCGATCTTCGTCGTCTACAAACCGGCACTGCGGTGGGTGCTGGCTCACAAGGGGACGTTTCTGTTGATTCCCAGCGCGATCATTCTGCTGGGCATGTTTGTCTGGCTGGGCTTTGACCGCCTGGCCACACCGCTGGCTGTCACGTTGCAGGCCGTCGGTGCCGAACCGACAAAGTGGTCCGCTTGGCAACGTCTGGACAAAACCTTCCCCGGCATCGGGCGCGAGTTCATGCCACCGCTCGACGAAGGCTCGTTCCTCTACATGCCGTCGCTGTTGCCGTCGGCCTCGCTGACCCAGGTGCAGGAGGTGCTCGCCCAGCAGAACCTCGCGCTCCAGACCGTCCCCGAAGTCGAGCACGTCGTCGGAAAGGCGGGCCGCGCCGAATCGGCCATTGATCCGGCTCCGATCAGCATGATTGAAACCATCGTCACGTTGAAACCGGCGGAGCAATGGCGGCAGATCACCCAGAAACGCTGGCACAGTGACAGCGGCTGGCTCGATTGGTGCCGACCAGCGTTGCGGTCCGTCTGGCCGGAGCAACGTCCCATCCGCAAGGACGAAATCCTCGCCGAACTGAATCAGAAGGTCGCCATCCCCGGTGTCCTGCCGACGTGGTTGCAGCCGATTCAGACCCGGCTCGTCATGTTGCAAACCGGCTTTCGCGCCATGATGGGTGTGAAGATCTTTGGCAACGACTTGCAGGAGATCGAGCGCATCGCGCTGCAAATGGAGCAGCACTTGAAGCAGGTGCCCGGCGCGGTCGATGTCGTGTCCGATCGGCTGGTCGGCAAGCCGTACCTCGAATACGAGATCGACCGGTTGGCCGCCGCGCGCTACGGCGTCAGCATCCGCGACATTCAGGACATCATCGAGATCGCCATCGGCGGCGACACGCTCACGACGACCGTCGAGAAACGCGAACGCTACTCAATCCGCGTGCGTTACCCGCGCGAGCTGCGCGAACGTTTCGACGATCTGGAACACATTCTCGTGCCGACGTCGACCGGAGCGCACATCCCGATCGCGCAGGTCGCCAAAGTCACGTTCAGCATCGGCCCGCAAGAGATCAAAAGTGAGAACGGCCTGCTGGTCGGCTACGTCACCATGAACACGCGCGACCGCGACGAAATCAGCGTCGTCGAAGACGCCGAGCGTCTGCTGCAAGCCGAAAGGAAGAAGAGCGACGAACTGATCGCCGCCGCCCGAGCGTCCGAAGCGACGCTCGTCGTCCCCACCGGCTACTACTGGACGTGGTCCGGCCAATTCGAGAACCAGCGCCGCGCGATGGCGCGGCTGTCGATCCTGGTCCCCGTCGTCCTGATCTCGATGTTCTTCTCGATGTACCTCGGCTTCGGCAAATGGTGGCTGGTGTTCCTGGTCTTCATCGACATCGCGATTTCGATGTCGGGCGGCTTCATTGGCCTGTTGTTCTGGGGCAGCAACTTGAGCGTCGCCGTGTGGGTCGGCTTCATCGCTCTGATTGGTGTCGCCGACGACGACAGCGTCGTGATGCTAACGTACCTCGAAGACCTGTTCCGCCAGAAGCCACCGCAGTCCCGCGACGACGTCCGCAACCTCGTCGTCGAAGCCGGCCTGAAGCGCATCCGCCCGGCGCTGATGACGTCGGTGACAACAATCCTCGGCCTGGCCCCAATCTTTCTCCATCCCGGCCGCGGTTCGGACGTGATGCAACCGATGGCCATCCCCAGCGTCGGCGGCATGAGCGTGGCCCTCATCACGCTGTTCGTGATTCCGTGCCTCTACTGTCTGGTCAAAGAGTGGCAATTTCAACTCGGCCAACGGCCGGCCTCGGCATCCACCGCCGACGACAGGCAGGATTGATCAGGTCAATCCACAACGTTGCTCAACTGTTTAACCGTCACCGGGATTTGCAGCTTTCCGTCTGATCCGACTCCAATGCGGCAGCCGTGAATGAGGTTGCCGGTGCCGTCGCGCAGGCTCGGTTCTTTCGCGTCGCGCCAGACGATGGCGGCTTTCATCAACTTCGGGTTCCGTTTGTCGAGGATCGTGCATCCGGTGATCAGCGTGTCTTGGCAATCGTCGAGCACGATCCCGTTTGGCGTCCCCTCGAAAACTTGGCAGCCGGTCAGGTTCATGCGGCGGCAGCGAGTCAGTTCCAGCAGACCTTCTTTCTTCGTCGGCACGGC
>CAYSHJ010000240.1:0-2123 GCA_964430385.1 uncultured Planctomycetaceae bacterium | reverse complement strand
ACGGCATGATGTCGCGGTTCAAAAGGAACTCTCGACAGATCGGCGGAACTTTGTCACACCACCGCTTGTCCAACGGCCGCAATTCGGCAACCGTTTCGCGCTGTCTCGCATCGAGACATGCCGGCCAGAAGCCCGGCTTTTGGGAAAAGCCGGGCGTCTCACTCGGCTTCTCCACTTTAATTTTCCTTGCGATAGGATCAACCATGCGTCCGTCTCTTTGGATCGCTGTTGGATGTCTCGTGGCGTTCGTCTTGGGTGTTTGGGTTTCAGCCGCCGATCAAAAGCCGCCGCAATTGCAGGAAGCTGTCAAGAAGATGACCGCTGGCAACTTCAAAGACGCTTATGAAGATTTCCGCAAGCTGTGCCTCGATGCAAACTCGCTTGCAGGCGAAGTTCCGGACGCGCTCAACAACGGCATTCAGTGCTTACAAAACTTGGACCGCGTCGCCGACATTGATGAGTTCCGCGAGAAGACGGTCGAGGTTCACAAAGAGAATTGGCGACTGCTGCAAGCGGCCGCGGTGTCGTATCTGAACGTCGATCACAACGGCGTCATCATCGCCGGCAAGTTTCAGCGGGGGCAGCAGCGGGGCGGTGATGGGCGGCACGTGCATGCGTCCGAGCGAGATCGCGTGCGAGCCATGCAGTTCATGCAACAGGCGATGCCACTGGCTCTGAAGGACAACGACAAAGCGGCGGCGGCCGAGTTTCATTGGCAGTTCGCGCACAGCTTGCTGCACGGTCATGGCGGTTCCGGCGCGTGGCAGTTGCAGGCGTTGACGGACCTCGAGCAGTTGCCCGACTACGAAGACGGCTATGGGTGGTGGCGAGGCCAGCAGTCGCAGGGTGCTCCGGTCGATGCGGACGGGAATCCAATATATCACGCAGCTCCGAAGAGCTATGCCGACGCGAAGTCGGACGGCGAGCGCTGGCGTTGGATGCTGGCTCAGACGATTGAGTTGAATCCGGCTCGGCGGAATGAGGTCTTGGCGAACTTCGCCGAGTTTCTGCAAAGCCAATTCGGCGTCGAGACGATGGCTCACTTCGGATGGTTCAGTCGCTTTGCGGAAGATGCTGCGAAGGACGACGGCGACGGCAAGTCGGAAAAGACCGGGACGTTCGCACTGCACACGCTCGGCGAGGACGAGACGATCGCGCGACTGGCAACGGGAGTGAAACGCTTCAAGCTGCCTGACGAGTTCAATCATTTCCGCATCTGGCAGCAGATCATCGCGAACGGAAAAAGCGATCAGGGCGGGGACGCTCGGGACAACATCGCTCACTTTTTTGAGAACCGTCGCCAGTACCCCAAGGCGGTCGAGGCGTGGAAGCAGGCGCTCGCCGAGTACGGGGCGGGGTTGGAAGCGTATCGCCAACATGCGCTCGATCAGATCGTCAAGAATTGGGGACGCTTCGAGAACTCCGCCACGCAAGCGGCCGGCAAAGGGGCGACGCTGGACTACCGTTTCCGCAACGGCAACGCGGTGTCCTTCACGGCTCACGAGGTCAAAGTCGACAAGCTGCTTGAGGACGTGAAGGCGTACCTGAAAAAGAGTCCGGCACAGCTCGACTGGCAGCAACTCAACATTCAGGAAGTCGGGCATCGCATCGTTCACGAAAATCAGCAGCAGTACCTCGGCAACAAGGTGGCCGAGTGGGAACTGAAGCTGACGCCACGACCGAAATACGTCGACGACCGCGTCACGGTCACGACGCCGCTGCAAAAGCCGGGGGCATATCTGGTCGAGGCAAAAATGAAGGACGGCAATCTCAGCCGCATCATCGTCTGGGTGGCCGACACGGTGATCGTCCAGAAGAACCTCGACAAGCAGGCGTTCTATTACGTCTGCGACGCGGTCACGGGACAACCGGTCGCGAAGGCCAATCTGGAATTCTTTGGATGGAAGCAAGAGCAGGTCGCGCCGAACGCGAACCAGTGGAAAGTCTTCACCAAGAACTTTTCGGAGTTCACGAACGCCGATGGTCAAGTGACGCTCGGTGCCGCACAGCAACCGGATGACCATCAGTGGGTGATGATCGCTCGCACCAATGGCGGGCGGCTGGCGTTTCACGGCTTCACGAACGTTTGGTTCGGCGAGCGGCACGACGCGGAATACAACGCG
>CAYSHJ010000239.1:0-9416 GCA_964430385.1 uncultured Planctomycetaceae bacterium | reverse complement strand
CTTCTCCCACCAGTGCGAATGCCACGGTTCGCGGAACGTTTCTGGCCGCCTACGCCTGTCCTTCAGACTCGAATGCCACTGCCGCACGCAATTGCTCGAGCATGTATGGTGGATGGGCCAGAACTTCGTATGGCGTCAACTCCGGTGCCACTCCTGGTTTCAATCCGGCCGCCGCTCCTGGTTTCAGTTTCAATACGGCTTTTTGGGCCACGAGCCTCACCGAACGTGGCGTGATGGGATATGGAGGCGCAGCGCGACTCGATGAGATGAAAGACGGACTTTCCACGACGATTTTTGTTTGGGAGGCTAAGGCTGGAGTGGACGCCAACGACCCGCGTGGATGTTGGGCGAGCGGACGCGGCATTAACATTGCCAACTGTCTCAATGTCGACAATTGCTTCGGTATTAATCGGAATACCAACAGCGGCGCGGATGATTTCAATCAATGCACCGACGCCCCGCAAGAGAAAATGGGGTGCTTGTCGGCCGCCGACGGACAAATCGGTCCCAAGAGCGATCATACCGGCGGTGTTCACGCTCTGATGGGAGATGGCACTGTCCGATTCCTCAATCAGAATTTGGACCATGGACCGAATGTGGCTCCCTACGCCACACATGGTGTTGTCCGCGCTCTGGCAACATACCGTGATGCTGTTCCGGTCACCGAGTTCTAAGGCGAAATCTGTCGCCAGGACACCATGAACTGAACACAGCGAACTGAACACAGCGAACTGAACACAGCGAACTGAACACAGCGAACTGAACACAGCCGAGCAACTTGTGGCGGCGGCTTCCCGTGGGAATTTTTGCTGGGTAGAGTGCATTCGCTTCGACATCCACATCGAACCGTATTGGTGTCTTGAGTGTGCCAGGTTTTTTTGGCCGTTGTCGTCCCATCTTTTCGCGTCGCGAGGAGGGTCTCATGTCTAGGGCCAAAGCGTATCATCAAGGTTTTACATTGATCGAGTTGTTGGTGGTGATCGCCATCATCGCGATTTTGATTGCCTTACTGCTGCCGGCCGTGCAGCAAGCCCGCGAGGCGGCTCGCCGGTCGCAATGCCGCAATAATCTCAAGCAACTGGGACTGGCGCTGCACAACTACCACGACGTCCACAAGATGTTCCCCAAGGCGAGCACAAACTACTTAATCGCGAACTCTTCGGATTCTTGGGACAACGACGGTTTCTCGGCCCAGTTCTTCTTGTTGCCATTTCTGGACTACGGTCCGCTGTTCAAGGAATGGAATATGAACGCGACGTGGAACAACAATGGCGTCGGTGCTCCGCGAACCAATCGCGCCCTGCGGCGAACGGTCCTGCCGGTCTATCGCTGCCCCTCCGATACGCCATTTCCCACCGTGGAGACAGGCAACTGCAATTATCTGGTGAGCACCGGTCCGAACCGGGGCTGGGTCAACGCGGCGGCGACGCATGTCGGGATGTTTCATCTGAATCACTCCACAACCATTGCCGATCTCAAAGATGGAACGTCTCAGACGATCGCCATCGCCGAAGGAGTGATCGGCGACAATAACGATGCGTCGTATCAGCCGGGAGACCTTGTCCATAGCCAAGCGTTTCCCGCGGGATTTCCGCCGATCAGCCCCACTCAAAACCAATTGGATGTCTATGGAATTCAGTGCCAGGGCGGGATCGCGAACCACTACAGCCGTTCCGGACGAGATTGGCAGCACCCCACAATGCACTTCACGATCTTCAACACAATGGCGACTCCCAATTGGAACTATCCTACGTGCCAACCCTGTGCGGGGACGTGTGACAATGGCGGAGGAACTGGCGTGTACCCGTCGCGCAGTCAGCATCCCGGAGGGACGCATCACTTGTTCGCGGACGGCAAGGTCAAATTCGTCATCAACAGTGTCAATCTCGCGCTGTATCAGGCGCTCGGCACCAAGGCCAGCCGAGACGTGGCGGATCTGGAGTAACTGAGATTTCGTCGCTTGCGGGAGACAGTCGATGACGTTCCTCCGTGGCTTCCTGTTCGTGTTGATGACCGTTCTTATCGGCTGTGGCGGCTCTCAGCGGGTCGCCGTCATTCCTAAGCCGCCGCCGGATCTGGCGACACTGCTCAAGCAGATTGCCGAAACCGGTCAAATCGACGAATTGAAAGATGCCATCAACACCCGGATCGAGCAACTCGAATCGACCAACGAGGCCAAAGCCACGGAACTGGCAACCGACTTTGAGGATCTTCAAAAGCTCAAAGCTCCCATGGCGATCAAAGACCAAGCCAGAAAGATGGCCACCAAACTCTGATTCGAGACGGTTTGGCCGATCGCTAGTGCCAAGGCGCGGATTGAAGAATGAGGCTGACGCCAGCGCGCGAGATTATCGTGTCGCTGCCGGACTTGGGGAGCGAACACGGACCAGGGAGTGGTTATACTGCGCTCGATGTCTGTTAAGCGATGTTGCCAGTGATGGGTCTCGCAAGCCGTGGTTCTCCGCATTGGGAGCAATGTCATGAAGTGGCGTGTTCCACTGCTAGTCGTGTGCGTAGCGGTTGGTGGCGGTTTGGTCGGATGGTCTTTGGCGACGGCGGAAGATCAGCAGGCCGAGTCGAAGCAGACCGAGCCGGCGAAAGCAGGCGATGCGAAATCCGCCGACGCGAAGAAGAGCAGGAAGGAAAACAAAGACGATCCAAAACCCACGCCGAATGCTCGCCCAATGCTGGCGAACCCATTGCAGGATCTCTTCCAAAACCTATTCGGACCACGAGCCGTCAATCCGAAGCTGCGAGGGCAGGCGGCTAAGCCTGGTGAGAAGCCGATCGATGCGGATGCTCGTGACCATATTGATGCTCGCGCGCCGAAGGATCGCAAGCAGTCGGAAGTGCTGCGCAAGGCGTCGGCGGCGATCGACAACAAGGACTGGCCATCGGCGCTGGAACTACTGCAGAACTTGCTTGGGCAGGAAGAGGATTCGGTCGAACGATCGAGCACAGCGGGCTGGGGTTCGGTGCGCGAACGGGCGCTGGGGCTCATGCTGCAGTTGCCGGCCGAGGTCGTGCGGGCGTATCGACAGCGTTGGAGCACGGAAGCTCAGCGGCGTCTCGACGAGGCCGAACGATCTGGACGAGTTGACGTACTGGCGCAAGTGGCCACTCGGTTCTTGTTGACCGACGCCGGCGCGTCGGCCGCGAATCGTTTGGCGTCACGGCATCTCGAACGAGGTGAATATGCCTTGGCGACGCGCTGGTTCAAGCGGCTCGCAGAAGCCCACCCGTCGATCGCGAACGCGCGGAGTTGGCAGTTGAAAGCGGCGTCGGCCGCGCAGCTTGCCGGAGACAACGCGCAGGCCGAGCGTTGGCACAATCAGGGGCAGGCAGTCAACGGACCGTCGGGTGAAGACGCCGAGCAAATCGCGTTGGGAGGTTTGCTGGTGCGTATCAGCGAGTGGTGGGCCGCGCTGCCGACGCGGCTGGCAGGGCAGACGACGCTCACCGAATGGCCGATGTTCGGCGGGATTCCCAGTCGTACCGGAATCATCTCTGGCGGTGAGCCCTTGTTGTTGCCACGCTGGCGACAGCCGCTGACGCAGATTCAGCCGTTGCAACGGCAGATCGAAATGCTGGTCGAGGATTGTCGCGATCAAAGTCGGCCGACACTGACCGTCGTGCAGCCATTGTTGATCGATGGGTTGGTCGTGCTCAGAACGCTCAATGGTGTACGCGTGTTTGAACTCGAACAGGGCCGGATGTTGTGGTCGACCGCCGATCGCTGGCCGGCGGAAGAGCTGATCGGTACGGGCAATGCCGCCTACAACCCGTATGGGCAGCAGCAAGTTTTCATGAACGGGCGTGGGATCGCTCGAGCCGGGATGAACTACGACTTTAGCGGCGCGGGCATCGACAACAATCCCTTGGCGCAATTGTTGTTCATGAACGGCAATTTCGGGCTGCTGAGTTCGGACGGTCGGCAGTTGTTCGTGGTGGAGGACGACACTTTCGTGTCTCAGGTCACGGACCTTTACGGCGGTGACCTGGAGATGTCGCGCCGCGATATGTTGCGACGGAGTTGGTCGAACAACCGGCTAGTGTCGTATGACCTGCACAGCGGCCGGCCGTTGTGGTCGGGTGGCGGCGTCGAATCCGACGAAGCGTTTCATCCAGAGTTGCCGGGGATCTTTTTTTTTGGAGCTCCGGTTCCGGACGGCAACGACCTGTTTGTGATCGGCGAGCGAGATGGTGAAATCCGACTGTACTGTTTACAGGCTCAGACGGGACGTTTGCAGTGGGCGCAGTTGCTCGCGTTGGCGGAGGTGACGATCGCGCGCGACATCGTGCGTCGATCATTCACGGCGCAGGTGTCGGTGTCGGACGGTCTGGTCGTGTGCCCCACGACCGTGGGCTGGCTGGTCGCCGTGGATCGTGCTTCACACCAGTTGCAGTGGGTGCATCGCTACTCCACGCCACAGCCTAACAACGCGCGGCGCATGCCGAATCAAGCACTGACCGTCATGCTGGGAGGTGGTCAACGCTGGCACCCATCCGCTCCGGTGATCGTCGGCGATGCCGTGGTCTACACGCCGCAGGAAATCTTCGAGGAGCAAAACACGCGCAGCGCGAATTTGGTCTGCGTCAACTTGCACAGCGGCACTCGCCGCTGGACGAAGCCGAAAGAGAATTGGCAAGCACTCAACGGCGTCACCGACGGCAAGGTGCTGTTGCAGGGACCGCACAGTTTGTCGGCCTTGTCGCTGACGGATGGTAGTGTGGCCTGGAACACGCCGATCACATTGACCGACGGTGTTCCGACGGGGTTGGGCGCGATCACCGCAGATCGCTGGTCGGTCCCGTTGAGTTCGGGGCAAGTTTGGACGATGTCCTTGAAGACCGGATCGCTGACCTCGCGGCAGTGGGGCGCGCCGGACACGCGGCTGGGAAACTTGCTGCTGTATCGTGACTGTGTCTTGTCGGCGCATGCGGCGGGGCTGACGTGCTTCGAGCAAAAAGAAGCGATCACCCAGCAAATCCAGCAGCGTAAGGAACGTGATCCGCAGGACGCCGTCGCCTTGTTGACCGAGGCCTCGATCTTGCAACTCGAACGCAAATCGCCCGAAGCCTGGGGCGTGTTGAAGTCGGTGCGCGACGACGCGGTGCCGGAGGAGTTAAGAACGCAGTATCGCTCGACGTTGCGCGAGGTGCTGACGGCGGTCATCGAGAAAAACCCGCGCGAACAAGCCGCCCAACTGCAGACGCTGGAACGCGTCATTGATTCGCCGGAGGACCGGTTGCGATGGCAGCGGCTGCGGGTCGAGCATCTGCGCAGTCGCGGCGAATTTGTCGCGGCGTTTGAGTTGTTGGCCGAAATGGCTCGCGGCGACGTCAGTGGTTCGGCGGAATTGCTCGGTCCGCCAGTGCGGTCGATTCGTCTGGACGTGTGGTTGGCCGGCCAGTTTGCCGCGCTGTCAAACGCCGTTTCTGGCGACGCGCGCGCGGAGATGGATCAGCACATCGCGGCCGAAGTGCAGCGACTGGGCGACGAGTCATCCGATAAGCGATCGCTCGCGTTGACTCTTTTCGGTTTTCATCCGGCGACTCGCGAGGTGCGTTGGCACGAAATCGAAGAACGGATTGCGCAACGCGACATTTCCCAAGCCGAGTTGGCGTTGATCCGAATTACCGAAGCGGACGACTTGCGCGAAGCGGCTCGTGCGTGGAAAACGCTGGTCGAGCTGTATCGCAGTCTGGGACTTCCCGCGGACGCGGCGACGGCGGCTGGGCAACTCAGCCGGCAAGGGAACGTCGAGCTTCCGAACGGAATGACGGCAGCGAAATGGGTCGAGCGTGAAGTCGCGGACGGCAAGCTGACGTTGACTCCGCAGTTCGTCACGCCCGATTGGGGTTTGCTCCAATTCCAAATGCAACGCTCGATTGGCTACCAGAGCGTTTCGGAGCAGATTCACGAATGCACCGTGTCGGAAAACGGTTGGCCGTACTTCGCTGGACAACGCATTCAGTACCAGATGATGCACAGTCCGGTCTCCTCGCAGCGTTTGTCGATTTCGCGTTTGAGCGACAATCAGCTCGACTGGTCGTTGCCGCTGCGACAAAAGCCGACGTCGACACTCGGCTGGGGTGTGGCCATTCGGACGGTCGGCCATCAGATGTTGGTCTTCCATCGCGAAGTCTTGCACTTGCTGTCTCCATCGGATCGACGAGTGGTCTGGGCTCGGTCGACGGAATCGCGCAGCCAGATGAACTTCGATCCCTTCCAAATGAATCGCCAGCCGCCACCAGCGTTCGTGAGCGGCAACGAGTTTCAGAGTCGCGCCGTGAACCCCGGCGAAGAGGCGGCGCGAAACGGCTTGCTGCCGCTATTCACAGCGGAACTGGTGGGCTATCGCGGCCGACGAACGCTGACAGTCGTGGACGCCGCGACTGGACAGCGGCGTTGGGAACTGCGCGACCTGACGTCGGATGCTCGGCTGATGACGACGAACGAATTGATCTTCATCTCGTCGCGCGCGTGGCCGACCGGTTTGCTGCTGCGAGCCAGCGACGGCCAAGAGTTGCCGTTGGATGACACGCTGCGAGACCGATTCCAAAAGGCGAAGCTGACACGCGGTTCCGACTTGGTGTCGCTGCTGTCGCAGTCGGCGGACGGCAAGCCGCGCTTCGTAGTCGAACGCTGGAACCCGCAACGCCGCCAGACCGTCTGGAAGCGGACGTACGAACTGACCGACCAATTCACCTGGCTCGATCAGGGAAATACGTTGGGCGTGATCACTCAAGGCCGACAGTTCGAAACGCTCGACCTCGACCGCGGCGAGCCGCACATGCTGGGCACGTTCAAAGCCGACGACGTGCCGAAGCCGAATCAGCAACGCTACGCCATCGCCGACAACGATCGCGTGTTTCTGATCGTCGGCGGTAACCAAACGAATTCCTATTCCAACGAATTCGTGTCGCTCCCGACCAACGGAATGTTGTTCGCCTTCGACCGCCGCGGTGGCGGCGAACTCTGGCGGCAAAAAGTCGACAACCAAGGCCTGGTCTTGCAGCAATTCGCCGTGTCGCCCGTGCTGTTCTTCTCGACGCGCCGCTCCGAGCAACGTGGCAAGACGAACATTTTTACAGCCAGCCTCCTGCTGCTCGATAAACGGACTGGCCGTAAACTTTTCGACACAACCTTTCCGAATCAGTTCAGCGGTTATCGAGGCTTAAACCTCAATTTAGCCGATCGCCAGTTGGAGATTCTGACCTACAACGACCGCATTCGCCTGATTGGCTCCGAGCCGGCGAAGTCGAACGAGGCGGCAGCGAGTGAACCAAAGGCCGAGCCGAAATAGTTGTTGGCTCGGTCGAGAATTGAGATTTGAAATTCACCAAGGACGAGAGCGTGGCACGTTGGCGGTCGAGTCGGCTTGCGGTCGTAGTGTTGTTCTTGAGTTTGGCCACATCCCTGTCGGCGGACGATGGGCCTTTGGTGGCGACTGACGTCAGCCATGTCGACCGCGACTATTGGTTTCAGGGCGAGTACCTGGGCTCGGTCAACTCGCTGTGCGGTCGTTGCGGGTCGTATGGCTTGCAAGTCGTCGCGCTCGGCAAGAATGAGTTCCAAGCCGTTTTGTTCCGCGGCGGACTTCCCGGCGGCGGCTGGTGGACGGGCCACGAGCGTCACGAACTGAAGGGCCAGCGTGACGGAGCCGTCTTGCGGCTGAATGGCTTAACGCGGCGCGTCGCAATTCGCGACAGCAAGGCGTCCGTGTTCGCTGTCGAGGACGGGCGGAGCGTGCCGGCGGCAGGTGCATCTTCGGAGCACACTTTCGCGATTGGAGAACTGATCCGTGTCGAGCGTCGCAGTCAGACGCTCGGCTTACCGCCGCCCGCGGGAGCAAGCGTGTTGTTTGATGGTTCCCAAACCGATCACTGGAAGAACGGCAAAGTCACGAACGAGGGCTTGCTGATGATCGGCACCGAGACCAAGCAGGCGTTTCGCGATTTCCATCTACATGTCGAGTTCCAGTTGCCGTATATGCCAAACGCGCGCGGACAAGGTCGAGCCAACAGCGGCGTCTACCTTCAAAGCCGCTATGAAGTGCAAGTGCTCGATTCGTTCGGCCTCAAAGGGACCGACAACGAATGCGCCGGCTTGTACAAATTCAAAGCTCCCGACGCGAACATGTGTCTGCCGCCGCTGGTCTGGCAGACGTACGACATCGAGTTCCAGTCGCCCGGCTTCGATGCGGCGGGCAGCAAAGTCTGTTCGGGAATCATCTCGGTCTGGCACAACGGTGTCCTTGTGCAGAACGCGGTGGCCCTCGCCAACAAGACTGGCGGCGGTGCGGCGGAAGGTCCGCGGGCGTTGCCCACCAAACTGCAAGACCACGGCAACCCCGTCTGTTTTCGCAACATCTGGCTGATCGAACGCGGCGGCTGTTGCACACCAAGCCCGGGCAGCTCGTCGCCGGGTCTGGCGCAGTCGAGGTCAAGCCGCCGTTGAAGTTCATCGAGCACCGAATTCGCAAGCGAACCGAGCGTGATCGCGCCAAACGTTGATTCCGACACGGGCCGGCACTCGTTGGAAAATTCTCGACGACGGCACCACAATACGCTTTCCCGCGAGCGTTCCACATTGGCATTCTGTAAAACAAACGTTTGAAATCTTCGTGTGGCCCGAAGATTGTTTTGGCTAGCGGGGGGCGTTAGCCCCCCGGTTCGAGGAATCTTTACAGACCCGAATGCCACCAGGGGGCTAACGCCCCCGCTAGCCTATTTGGTTGCGGGCGAAGCCCGCCTCAAGCCTCACACGAACTAAGGACACTATGGACAACGCGAAGCTGATTTTGCAGGGCCAGGACTATGAGTTTCCCGTCACTGTTGGCAGTGAAGGCGAGGTTGGCGTCGACATTACGCAGCTCCGGGCCAAGACCGGAGCGATCACGCTTGATTCCGGCTATGGCAACACCGGCTCGTGTAAGAGCGCGATCACGTTCATTGACGGCGAGCAAGGCATCCTGCGCTACCGTGGCTACGACATCACCGACTTGGCTGAGAACGCCACCTTCGTGGAAGTCACGCACCTGCTGATCTACGGCGAGCTGCCCGACAAGCAACAACTCTGCGTGTTTCGCGAGAAACTGACGCGGCACAGCATGATCCACGAAGACATGAAGAAGTTTTACGAGGGCTATCCGCCGACGGCTCATCCGATGGCAGTCCTCTCGTCGATGGTCGCGTCGTTGTCGACGTACTACCCTGGCGGAGACGAAGACCAGCACATCATTCGCTTGCTCGCCAAGGCCAAGACGATCGCGGCCTACGCCTACAAAAAGTCGATTGGCCAGCCGACGGTGTATCCGATCAACAAGCTGTCGTACTGCGCCAACTTCTTGTCGATGATGTACGCCATCCCCTGTGAGCCTTACGAAGTCGATCCCGTCTGGGAGCGGGCA
>CAYSHJ010000238.1:0-2040 GCA_964430385.1 uncultured Planctomycetaceae bacterium | reverse complement strand
TGAATATGTGTATTTTGCCAGGCCGGACAGCAAGATCTTCGGCGCGAACGCGGTGTATGGCACACGCAAGGCTTTGGGCAGGCAACTGGCGAAGGAATCGCCGGTGCCGGCGGATATCGTCATTCCCGTACCGGACTCCGGGGTGCCTGCTTCGCTCGGCTATGCCGAGGGGGCGGGGATTCCGTTTGAACTTGGGTTGATTCGAAATCACTATGTCGGCCGCACGTTCATTGAGCCAGAACAGTCGATCCGTCACTTCGGTGTCAAGGTCAAGCTCAATGCCGTGCCGGAGGTATTGGAGGGAAAACGGGTCATTGTGGTCGATGATTCGCTGGTGCGGGGCACGACGAGCCGTAAAATTGTGAAGATGCTTCGCAATGCCGGGGCCAAAGAAGTGCATATGCGCATCAGTTCTCCGCCGATCATCTCGCCTTGTTTCTATGGCATCGACACGCCCACCAGGAAAGAACTCATCGCTTCCAGCCACTCGACCGAAGAGATTCGGAAGTACATCACCGCCGATAGCCTCGCCTATTTGAGTCTCGATGGCATGCTGAACGCCTCCCCCGGCACACCGGGCCAGTACTGCAACGCCTGCTTTACCGAACGCTACCCCATTCCTTTGACCCGCGCGGAGGAGTTGCAGTTGGGCCTCTTCGAACCATCCCTCTAGCAGGCTGCTGAAAAAGGAGGCGGGGTAGCTGGGATGATCCCCGTGCTCGCGCAACGCGCGGCCTCAGAAGGCCCTCGTTGGACGCGCGCAGTTGGGATCATCCCAGCCACCCCTTAGTAAAGTAGTAAGAGATCGCTCACCTGCTGTCCTTCCCTCCATCTAAGTGTGACGCATTCTGGCACTGTGGCTGCTGTGTGGGGCTCTGCGCCATTGCCCATGAAAAAATCTGCATGGTAGGATAGCAACGCAGCCGGAGCTGCGAATGATGAATGATGAATGCACAATGTTGAATTTCAGACTGGTTGGAAATTGAACATTCAACATTGGGCATTGAACATTGAGATGAAAGAGGGCGTCATGAAAAAGCTCTGGATTGCACTCTTTGCATTACTGGTTCCTCTTCTTGCGGCCCATCTGGTTCTTGCTGCGGGGTTGTTTAAGATCGGCGAGAAAGCGCCTTCGTTTGCGTTGACGGCCATTACTGGTGAGACGGTGGGGCTGGATACTTATAAGGGGAAAGTCGTGGTACTCGGATTGTTCCACATCTGCGACCCCTGTATGGTGCAGGGATCGGCGCTGCAAAAAGTTTCTGAGATGACGAAAGGGAAAGATGTCGTTGTGCTCGGCGTCAATTCTTCCGGTGACTCCAAGAAGAATATCGGCGAGTTCTTGTCCACCTTTCCAGTGAACGTCACCTATCCTTATCTACTCGATCCAAGCAAAGTGACGGACAAATTGTATGGCGGAGGGAAGTTTATTCCCAACGTGTATGTGATCGATCAGCAGGGTGTGATTCGGTGGCAGCGAGTCGGCAATATGGATTTGGCCGGCGAAGAGGTGATTGTGGCGGAAGTCGAAAAATTGTTGGCGGGCGGAAAAAGCAAGATGTAAGAAGCGGGGAAGCAGGGCCTCTCGCTGCACGCAGACCCCTCACCTAGGAAGGTGATCGGTCGATGCGCGCATTTGGAGAGACCTTGCCCCCTGCTTGGGAACCAACCGACTTCTGCTGAGAGGGAGAGGGAAAAAGACGATGGATGAGATGGATGAGATGGAAGAGGGTAAAGAGAAGTTTTTGGAGGTGGTGAAGGGGGATGATGCCGCTGTGCAGGTGGTGATCCCCGTGACACCTTCTAATAGTATGTTTCTGATCTCTTTTACGAAGGGGCCGAATCGAAAATTCATTACGGTTTCGGAGGACGACATCATCGATATGCCGAATGAGGCTGGCATCCTGTCCAAGGTCACGAAAACCGTCAAAGATGCCATTGCGGCGCTGTGAATCCATCCGTGCCATAAGCTATTAGCTATAAGCCATCGGCTCTTGTGATGAAAAACATTCTCCCTGGTATCTGGCAATGGTCTTGGTT
>CAYSHJ010000237.1:0-3123 GCA_964430385.1 uncultured Planctomycetaceae bacterium | reverse complement strand
CCCGCAAAGCCGGGAGAGGGGAGCGAGGACTCGGCGGCGGAAGATTCTCACGCCCGGGCCCTATCCGATTCACTCGCGGACGGCGAGTCTGGCTCCGATGAGGCGGAGCGGCCGGCGATCACGGCGGGGACCCTTCATCGGCACGGGAGGCGCACGGGTTTCACGTCGAGCCGGCTCCGTTGGATCGCGGCCGGAGGCATTGCCGCCGCGGTTGTTGCGACCGCGGCCTTCTTCGTGGTTCCCAAATTACTCAGCCCGCAAACGGGCTCAACGAACTCCGACAGCCCAGCCATCAGTTCAATACCCGCTCTTTCGCGCCCGCCACTAGCCGTCGTGCCGTTCGATACCGACGCGGCCCGCGCGCACCAGCAGCGCTGGGCTGACTATCTGGGCGTGCCGGTCGAATTCGAGAACTCGATCGGCATGAAGTTCCAGCTCATTCCGCCCGGCGAGTTCCGCGCGGGCCTCACGGCCGAGGACCGGGAATACCTGCAAGAGGAGACTGTGGCCGCGGCGGCGATTGACGGTCGTCCCAAGTTTGGGGAAGACGTCCACAGATTTTGGGAGATGTTCGGCGACTCGTCGATTGGGCAACACACGATTCGCATTTCGAAGGCCTATTACATCGCCGAGACGGAACTCACGCGTGGCCAATTCCGGCGCTTTGCCGACGCGACGAAGTACAAGTCTATTGCAGAGCACTTTGGAGGTGCCTTTGCGACACCGACCGTGAGCTGGTCGCAAGACATCAAGTACAATTGGCGTGAGCCAGGCGGTATGCCGCATACCGACGATCATCCTGTCACTCAACTCGATTGGGACGATGCCGCCGAGTTCGCAAAGTGGATGTCCCGTGAGGAGCGACGATCCTACCGGCTTCCTACCTCATTCGAATGGGAATTCGCTGCTCGGGCGGGAAGTGCCGCCCGATTCTGCTTTGGCGATGACCCCAAGCGGCTTCGCGATTACGCATGGTGCTGCGAAGAGCCAAGCCAACTAAAGGAAATCGAGGTCACGCGGCCGGCTGTCTATCCGGTTCGCGGGAAACTTCCGAACGCCTTCGGTCTATTCGATGTTCATGGCAACGCGGTCGAAATCTGTCAGGACTTCTTCTCGTTCGAATATTTCAGGAGTCTGCCAGATTTCGTTGAAGATCCGCATGGACCGGTCAAAGTCGAGCGCGAATCGGAATTCTGGGGAATCAGTCATGTGTCGCGGAGCGCCGGCCACGGCCCCGGTGCCTGTCACCTTCTTGGACTTCAACTTGCCGTCCAAGAGGGTTGTCCGCAATTCGATTGTGGTGTGCGAATCGTCTGCGAAGTCCGGGTACCGAAGTAGGCTTCATCGAGATTTCAGGTCCAATAGATATCCCGTTCACGTGACGGCGACCGATGGCGAACCCGGAACACCTTCAGACCGTTTGGCGAGGAGCCGACGCGACTTGGAATTGGCGCGGCGGACGGCTGGATTTGCGCGATGCCGATCTGAGCGGCCTCAACCTGCGCGGCGCGCTGCTCGATCAAGCCGATTTGCGAGGGGCTCGGCTGACGAACCGAAGGTGTCAGCCCAATTTGTTCCTGAACTGTCGCGACTCCATTTCGCGAGGTGGCTTGTCCACCGCCGTCGGCTTCGCTGGCAGGCAGCAGGCTTCGATGAGTTTGGCATACTCCTGCTCCCGGTCCTGCGGGAGCCACTGGATGGAAAGGAATTGCGA
The DNA here is from genome assembly GCA_964430385.1 of uncultured Planctomycetaceae bacterium. Lineage (GTDB taxonomy): Bacteria > Planctomycetota > Planctomycetia > Planctomycetales > Planctomycetaceae > CAYSHJ01. The sequence goes on along the minus strand of CAYSHJ010000237.1, from coordinate 1,409 downwards.
CAGGGAGCCTTTGATGGGGGCGTCGTCGAGCCGCAGGGGAATGAAGCGGCGCTGCTGGTTCAGCGGGTCGCGAAACCGGAACGTGCCGGCCTCCAACTGCATCCAGTCGAAGCCGAACGCCTGCGCCGACAGGCAGAGCACGAGCACGCGGGAGTGTTTTCGAAGTGGCCCGGCCTCGATCTTCGCCGCCCTCACCCCTGACCCCTCTCCCATCCGATGGGTGAGGGGAACCTCGGCCGGGATTTCCCACTGATCAATCCACACCCGCAGCCCGTCCGCCCGTCCGCCACGGGCGGACTCCGCGACATCGCGCACGACCGCCTTGTCCTTCGCGCTGTGGCTCAGGAAGACAGCGTATTGGCAATCGTCAGCCATGCCTCACCGATGGTGCCCCGCTCACGAAAACGTCGTATGTGTAGGCGTATGGCTTCACGAATCTCACCGACAACGAAGGTGCTCTACTCTTCCAACAGGTGCCTTATCGCCTCGGCGAACAGCTCGTAAATCAACTCGCGGCGTTCAGCGAAAACGCACCGCGCCACTCTCTGGCTCTCTTCCATCTTGTAGCGAAAGATGACGCGGTAGCTCTTGACCCGCAGCCTGCACCAGTCGGCCAACTCTCCTTCAAGCTGCTTGATGTCGCCACGCTCCTGCTCCAAGCCCCGGAGCCCGAGACGAAGCATCCGGCGCGGCTCAGGCGCCAGCGATCGCACAAAGTTCAGGACTTGCTCGGAGAGCTCAACCTTCGTCTTCATCCAGTGCGCTCAAGGGATGAAAGGAGAGTTTCCCGCTCTCGTGCTGGCGGATGGCTTGCATGGCCGCGGGGTTGCCCAGAACTTCCATCGTCTCGACTAGGGCTTCCAACCGGGCGCGCGGAATCAGGAAGGCCACAGTCTCGTCGCGTTTGGAGATCGCGATCGTCTCGCCACCCTCAACCTGCCGCAGCAGGCGTGAGAATTGTGTCTTAGCTTCGGACGCTGTGACGGTGGTCTTCATGTCTGGGAGGTATCATCAGTCTAGTGAAAAACTTTCTTCCTTTTACAAATCCTACCATCCGAGAGCGTAGCGGCCAATCGTGTTCCGCCGCGAAAGCGGTCTTTGTCGGTGAAGGCCACCAAACTATAAACCGGCCCTCGTGAAAGGCCGGTGGATGCGGCGGGAGATTGAGCGTGAAGATTCGCAGCCTGTGGCTCACAAGAATCGCGGCGTGCCTGATCGTCACATCACTGCGAACGTTGTTCGCGACCTGCCGCCGGGAGTTCGCGTGGCTGCCCGGCCTGAATGGCTACGATCCTGACTTGCCGGAGCGTTTTTTGTATTGCGTCTGGCACGATGAGATCGCTTTCCCGCTGTTCATGGGTCGGCCGTACTACATGTCGGCGCTGGTTAGCAAACATCAGGACGGGTCG
>CAYSHJ010000236.1:0-1792 GCA_964430385.1 uncultured Planctomycetaceae bacterium | reverse complement strand
GCCATGAGTTGTCGGTAATCCTTGGCCAACAGCGATGCGACGTGAATCCACAATCCGGGGAACGCTTTGATCCGGCAAATGCCGTCGGCGTCGATGGAGAGTTCGCGGTCGTCCGCAAGATCGAACCAATAGAGTGCATTGGACAATTGGCGATACAGGCAATGGAATTCCTCACGCGACAATCGGTCGCCGTTGTGGAGCGATGTCGGCCGTGCTTGTGGATGTGTGGCTGTGGACATGGGCGTCTCCAGCCACAAGCTGGTAGCTTGTGGCTACGGGAAGGCTACTCGCGCGTGATGAACTCGTCCAAGTTGAGCAGCACTCGGGCGATGGCGGTCCAGGCGGATTTGGGGGCGTCGTTTTCTTTCGGGTTGGCGGCGAAGGCGGTGCGCTGGCGATTCAGGAATTCACCGAGGCGGAGAAGTTCCGTTTCAGTCGGCGGGCGTGAAAAGCACATTTGGAAGGCCTGCCAAATTCGGACGTCGTCACTGTTCGCGACCGACGGCGGCGGCGTGGGAGGCAGCGGAGCGGCCGTCATGATTCGCTCGGCGAGACTGACGGCGAATTCGTGGAAGGAGCGGTCGTTGGCTAATGTCAGCGCTTGCAGCGGCGTGTTCGAACGATTGCGGCGCGTGCAGGTGCCGTTGGCGTCCGGGGCGTCAAACGTCGGCAGCATTGGGTACGGACTCGATCGCCAAAAGTACGTGTACATGCCGCGGCGATAACGGTCAGGGCCTTGAGCTTCGGGCCACGGCTTCTTTTGCTGCGTGACGATGTAGATGCCTTCGGGTTGCGGTGGATGAACGCTCGGGCCGCCCAGTTGCCGAGTCAGCACCCCGCTCGCAGAAAGACAGACATCGCGAATCGACTCCGCCTCCAGCCGAATGCGCGATTGTCGTGCGAGCAGCTTGTTGCTGGGATCGCGTTCGCGCAGCTCGGGCCGCACGTGCGACGCCTGTCGGTACGTTGCGGAAGTGACGATCTGGCGATGCAGGCGTTTGAGGGACCAGGAATTTAGCGAGAGGGGGTGAGGGGGCGAGATGCCGAAGCTGATTCGCTCCCACTCTCCCCTTCTCCCACTCTCCCCATCAATTCCACTGCCAGCCAATCGAGCAACTCTGGATGCGTCGGCGGGTCGCCTTGGATGCCGAAGTCGTTTTCCGTGGCGACGAGTCCGGCTCCGAAGAAGGCTTGCCACGCTCGATTGACCGTGACGCGTGCGGTTAGCGGATTATCGGCTGAGACGAGCCAGCGAGCGAAGTCGAAACGTGTGGCCTGTGTCCCGGCGAGTGGGGGGCGTGAGCCCCCTGATAGCAACACGGCGGGGACGCCGGGATCGACGAGTGCCCCTTTCCGTAAAAAGTCGCCGCGGATGTGGATGTGCGTCGGACGCTGCGTCGCTTGCTCGCGCAGAACAAGCGTTGTCGGAATCGCTTTGTTCAGTGCGTCGAGTTGTTTCCTGAGGCCGTCAAGCTGATCGGCCAGCGGCTTGCGGCGCGGGTCGGTGTCCTTGAACGCTGTTTCCAGTTGTTCGATCTGCGGCTTCGTTCGTTTGTCGGCGGGAGTCGCCATGATTTTGCGAATGCTCGCGGGGACTGACAGGACGTCGGCGGCCGCACCGCTGATCGAAAGGCGGAAGCAACCGACGAGATAATTCGGCACCGAATGCAAGTGGTGCATCTTGATGACCAACTTCGCTCCGGCCGAAACCTTGATCGGTTCTTTCGGAAAGAAGATCGCCTCGCGCGGCACGTTCAGGCTGCCGGTTTTCACATTGATCGCCCAGCCAGTC
>CAYSHJ010000235.1:0-9126 GCA_964430385.1 uncultured Planctomycetaceae bacterium | reverse complement strand
GACGGCCACCGCACAACCGACTTTCCCAGCCACGTCGAAGAACTCGCGAAGGTCAAGCCGGTCTATCGCACGCTTCCCGGCTGGAAGTGCGACATCTCTCACATCCGTCGCATGTGTGACCTTCCCTCCAACGCCCGCCGCTACGTCGACACCATCGCAGAGTTACTGCACTCCCGCGTCGAAATCATCAGCGTCGGCCCCGACCGCGAGCAGACGATCTTGGAGTGAGTACGCACGATTGTCGGGTTTCGAGTTAACGCACTACGTTTCATGCGCCTGCCGTTGGCTACGGTTTTGAGATTCCTGTTTTTGGGGGGCAAATCAGAATGGCAACGATCGTCGCGGACCGACTTTTGCCGGAATCGAAGTCAGGTTTTCCGGACCTGGCCGAATTCGTACCGGCAGAGTTGCAAGAACTCGACGATCCGCAGACAGCGATTCCACGAATCGCTCGCACACCCGAGTTGACGCACCAGATCGAAGCTGCCATTCAGCAGGTGCCCACAAAACACGTCCTGCATCTGGGCGATGCCCGGAGCATGACGACGTTGACGCCAGAGTCGGTTCATCTCGTGCTGACTTCACCGCCGTACTGGACGCTCAAAGAGTATCGCGCTGTCGATGGCCAACTTGGCCATGTCGGAGATTACGAAGAATTCCTCAATTGTCTCGATCAGGTCTGGCGGCAGTGCTACGACTCGCTGGTCCCGGGAGGTCGGCTGATTTGTGTTGTTGGCGATGTTTGCCTATCGCGCCGTCGTAACAACGGTCGCCACACGGTCGTGCCGTTGCACGCCGCGATTCAAGAGCATTGCCGGTTGATCGGGTTTGACAATCTGGCTCCGATCATCTGGAACAAGATCGCCAACGCGGTCTACGAAGTGGAAGGCGCCGGCGGCTTCCTGGGAAAGCCGTATGAGCTAAATGCGGTCATCAAGAATGACATCGAGTTCATCCTGATGCAGCGAAAGCCTGGCGGCTATCGAACTCCCCAACTTGCGGCGCGGATTCTCAGCGTGATCTCGGAAGTGAATCATCGGCAGTGGTTTCAACAAGTCTGGAACGGGTTACCGGGAGCTTCCACGAAACGCCATCCCGCGCCGTATCCCGTTGAGTTGGCGGAACGCCTCATTCGTATGTTCAGCTTCGTGGGGGACACGGTCCTCGATCCGTTCTCGGGGACCGGAACAACCAGTGTGGCTGCGGCACTCTGGGGACGTCACAGCATCGGCTTCGAGATCGACGACACTTATCTCACTCACTCCGCGAGTCGATTTGAGCGGGACACGGCCGGACTCTTTAATCAAGCAACTCTGGCCGTGAACGGTCTGACGCGATGAGCAACTACGAGGCGCGGCTAAAAGCGGCCGTGCGGCATTTCTGGAAAACTCGCCGCGTCATTTCTCGGCAAGGCAATTGCGTTCGCGAAAACACGGAACTGAACTGAAGTCACGCGAAACTCCCAAAGGGGTTTTCACGCCGTGAAGTATTTGATTAGATCCGGTTTCCGCCTAGGAACCTCGCAGTTACCTCGGGAGATATTTTTGCACGATGCTGAGCATCACCTCGTGCAGCAGACTATTGGACGCAAGGATGTGCGTCTTTGCCAGCGGCAGCGAGTCGCCAGCGCAAGTGGTCACTCGGCCACCGGCTTCTTCGACGATCAGGCGGCCGGCGGCGAAGTCCCACGGGGAGAGTTCGTATTCGAAGTACGCTCCGAGTTGTCCGCTGGCGACCATGCACAGATCGAGCGTCGCCGCGCCGATGCGGCGAATACAGTGAATGTGCTCGCGAAAGAGTTCGCGGATCGCAGCGAGAGTTGCTTCCATCAGAGCTCCACGGTCGTAGTAGAAGCCCAGGCCGATCAAGACTTCATCGAGCCGTGTGTGAGTCGCGACCTGCATACGGCGACCGTTGTGGAACGCTCCGCCGCCGTGTGTGGCAACGAACCAATCGTCGCGAACCGGATTGAAGATCGCGCCGCATTGCGGCCGACCGGCTCGATAGTACGCGACCGAGACGGCGAACTGTGGCAGTCCGTGCAGAAAGTTATTCGTGCCGTCGATCGGGTCGATGATCCACAAGTGCTCGGCATCGGCTGGCGCGGTGTGAGCCTCCTCGGCGAGGATCGCGTGATCGGGAAACGCTTGGCGAATCGTATTGACGATCGCGTGCTCGGCCTCGACGTCCGCGACCGAGACTCGATTGTACGACGGCTCACCTGGCTTGGCCTCGCTGGCAACGTTGGCGAAGTCGCGAAAATACCGCATGACGATGTCGCCTCCGACGCGCGCCGCGGATTGGGCGATGTCCAGTTCGCGACTCATGCTAGTGTCCCAACGAATTGAGGGAGACGACGAATGGGAAAACGCCAACGCGGCAACTTGCGAGGTCACGATTTCGAACGGCCGGACGGCTCTTGCCGCAACAACACCGGCAGGCCGAAGGTTTCCTCGAACAGGCTGCTGTTTTGTTTCAGGGCCAGTTGTTCGAGCGACAAGTCTTCGACGTTGGGGATCGAAATGACCAGACGATCTTCATCGCGCGCGCAGTGCAGGTCGGCAATGCGTTGACTGTACGACCGGTCGAGGGCGATGGCGACTCGCAGCAGCGCGGCCAGTTTACTGACCGTTACGCGACTGTCTCGGTCAAGCGCTGCATAGCCGGGGTGCGTGGGCTTGGGCGATGCGCGACGTTGATATCGAGCGACGAGAGCCACCAACAGTTGATCGCGGCGGCTCAGGCCGAATAACTCGCCATTTTGGATCAAATACAGCGAGTGCTTGTGATAACTGGTCGTGTTGACGTAATGACCGACCTCGTGCAGCAAGGCCGCGACGTGCAGGAGCAGTTCGAAGCGCGGATCGAGCTGGTGCTCCTGGCGAAGTTCGGCGAAGAGTTTCTTCGCCAGCAAGGCCACGTGCGTGGCATGAGCTTCGTCGATGTGGAACTTCCGACTGAAGTCGAGAGCCGAGCGGACAACCTGTTCGGCGAATTCCTCCGACCACGCGCCACGCACGGCGAGATCTTTGAGCAAGCCGTCGCGCAGGTTCACGTTCGTGACCAGGATGTGGTCGAGGTGCAACGTGCGTGCCAACAGGCTGTAAGCGATCAACGCCGGGCCGAGCGTTTCGGCGTCGGGGAACGAGATGTGGTATTTGTTGACGAGTTCGTCGTTCGACAACTCCAGCACTTTGTCGGTGAAGCGTTCGAGCGACGCCGTCGACACGCGGCCGAGATGTTGCAGCTTCTTCTCGGGCAGAATCTGTGCCGCGGCGAAGCGGACGTCGCCGCCGAGCGCGATCAGTTCGATCGGGCCTTCCGTCGGCACGTGAATCACGATCTCGTCGACGGTGTGTTCAATCTGGCTCTTCATCATCGTCCGCACTTTTTGCTTCGGAGCGCGGTATTCTTCCAGCATCTCACGCAGCCGCAGCGAGCCGAGTCGGTACGTGTGCGAATAGGCCACCTGATCGTTTTGCACGAGCAAGACTTCGGTGCTACCGCCGCCGACCTCAACCACCAGTGTCTTAGCCGACGCGAGAGCAGGTTCGGCCTTGAGGTACGGCTTGATCCCCAAGAACGTGATCCGGTTGACCTCTGCCTCGTCGAGCGGTTCGACGGTCAGGCCGGTCGCGATATAGATGCGGTCGATGAACGCCAGCTTGTTCGTCGCCTCACGCACGGCGCTGGTCGCCACAATGCGAATCTGATCGTTGCTGACAATCTGATATTCGCACAGCAACTGGCGATAGCTCTTGAGGACTCGCACGCAGTCTTCGATCGTCGCGCGGCGGATCATGCCGCGCGTGAATGTGTCTTTGCCGAGGTTGACTCCTTGCGAGACCGTTTCCAGCGTGCGGATGCTGCCGGAGCCGTCGATCTCGGCGATCGCCATACGGATCGCCGTCGTGCCGATGTCGATGACTGCGACGGGACGTACCGATGGTGTCGCCGGTGAAACTTCGCCGGTTGGTTCAGTCAGAGTGGGCGGCATTGGAAGTTTGTCATTGGTCATTGGTGGCGTTGGCAAACATGTCTTCGGCCCACGCGGCGGCCCCCAGCGCGACGGCGTCGTCGCCGAGTTTGGCGGCGACGATGTCGTAGGTCTTGGCGAACGAAGGCAGGATCCATCGCTTGACGGCGGCGGAAACAGTTTCGACGTACAGGTCCGGCATGGCTTCGACGAGGCCACCGCCGAGCACGATGACCTCCGGCGCGAGCAAATGCACGAGCCCGCCGATCGCCGTGCCCAGGTGGCTCGCCGCGTCTTTGACGATCTGCTCGATGACTTTGTCACCTCTCTTGATCGCTTCGGCCAGCATGCCGCTGCGGATATTGGCCAAATCGGAACCAGTCAGCTCCGCGAGCATCGGAGCTTGTCCGCGAAACACCGCTTGAGCCGCCGCCGCGGAGATCGCCAAGCGGCTGCTCACCGCTTCCAGACATCCGCGCCGACCGCACGAGCAACGCGGCCCATCAATCATCACGGGGATATGACCGACCTCCAGGCACGAGGAGTTTTTCCCGCGAAAGATCTTCCCTTCGTAGACACAACCGCCGCCGACACCCGTGCCGGGAAAGACACCCAGAGCACAATGAACTCCCTTCGCCGCTCCGAAGCGGTATTCACCGTACACGCCCGCGTCGACGTCGTTCAGGATCACCGTGGGACAACCGAAGGCTTTCTCAAGTTCGCCTTTGACGTCTTGGCTCTGCCAACCCAGGTTCGGGGCGTCCAACACAAGCCCGCGATCGAGATCTAGTGTGCCGGGACATCCAATGCCGATGCCGGCCAGCGACTCTTTCCCGAGGCCGCCTTCTTCGAGAGCTTTCTCGATTGTGCTGATGACACGGTTGATCCCCACCGCGTTGTCTTCGTCGCTGCGCGTCTTGCGACGCTTTCGAAACAGCGGTTGAAATTTCGCGTCAACCACGACGGCCATCATCTTGGTCCCACCGAGATCGAACCCGACCCAATGGCGATCGTTCGTCACGCTTGGCATGGAAAGTCCCTTCTCCGCCGCGAGCAGTCCGCTAGCGACGAAAGCAGCTTCGTGGCCAATGCCAACAGCGTCAAGGAAGTGGCGTCTCGCGGCCGCGTTCCCGCAGTCCACAAACGCTTGGCGAGCGGTGACCGCAGGCACTATAGTTCGCCGCCATTTCGGAAGCGCGTCTCCCCAACGCGCCGGCCGGTATTCTGGCATCTCGCGTAGGAAGGGGCACGAGGCAACATGAGCGGCAGCAGTCCCGGCAAACTGGCCATCGGATCACGCGTGCGCGTGAAGGCGGGAGTCATGTCTCCGGATTTTTCTGACGTCTCGTTCGCTGGCTGGACGGCCACGATCATGGAACTCAGCGGCAAGAAGCCGAACGCGAAGTTCATCATCGAGTTCGATGACGCCGCCATCGCCGCCATGCCGTCCGATTACCTCCACCGCTGCGAAGAACAGCGTCTGCTGTACACGATGGCCTGCCTGGCGGCGGATCAGCTCGAGGCGGTGTGAAGGTCGAATCGTGACGCGGTACGGCATGTCGACGGCCAAGGCTCGTCAGCGATTTGCAACAAAGGCAGCGATCACGCCGAGCAGCACACCAATCCCAGCAAACGCCCCGACCAGGATCCAAGTGACCAGGGCGCCTTGCGACATCCCAAAGGTAGTGCGATACGGATCGCGACCGCTGTCACCAGAACTGACGCTGCTCGGAGCGACCCGAGGTCGTTTCAGGCGGACGCGGCCGTCGTCGAATTTCTCGACCAACTGCCAACCGGACTCGGATTCCTCGGCCAACATCTGCCGGAAGATATCGGACTTGCGAAATGAGCCCGTGTTCGAACGGATGATCTTGAATTCCCAGTTTTCAGCAAGTTCCTGTCCGGTGTACGGAGTCATCTCTTCCTCCTCCTCGCGCATTCGCCGAGCAGCTTCCGCAGCAGCGGCCGCAACGGCCGCATTGACAACGACGGCATTGATCATGATGGAACTCCTGGCCGTTCCGAGACCGCATTCATTCAATCAACTCGCCAAGTCATTCGTCAATGCGCGCGATTCCTTTGTTTGGTGAGCAACAAACTCTCCTCCGGCACCGCCCGCTTCATCCGCCCCACGCACGAGTTCCCCGTAATCCGCCCCGTCAACGAACATCGGCGGAGTGTCCTGGATGTCGCGAGCGCGACGTGCGGATCGCGGAGTGTCTCACCCCGCACGCCGTCCCAATTCACACCTGACTTCGCTCACGCCGTGAATGCTTGCACGCGCTTGGTAAGCACGTTCGCCAATTGTGAGACATTCACGTAGCTTGCGGCCTTGTGCCGCCTCCGCTGGACGAAGAAGAACGGCCACATGGGCCGGCGCAACAGTCGCCATGAATGTCTCATCTCGGGCCGCGAGAGGTATCGCGTGCTGCTTGGGAGCTTCGGGTGCCATGCCACAGATTTCTCGCTCACCGCCGCGCGCAGTCTTCACTTGCCGATCGCGGCGACTTGCGCGGGATTGTTTTTCCACTTGGCCTTCGTCGCGAACTCCGAAATCGAAAGCGTCTCCTGAGCCTTGTCGGTTTGGACCACGTAGAACAAGTCGGCTTCGATGCCCGGTTCGGCTTTGAAATGTCCGTCTGCCGAGATGGCGGCGACTTGAGTCTCCTCGGCGATCAAGTGACCACGGAGATCTCCCGTGGCGGCATCCCAAAAACGAACCGTCCGATCATGACAGCCGCTGCCCACGGTTTGGCCACTGGGAGTCCAGGTGGCCGACATCACCGGAGCCATCGCCACCAGACTCTGCAGCACCTTCCCCGACTGGCTGTCCACCAACTGCAACGAGTGGCCATTGCGTCCGACCGCGATGATCGAACCGTTGGGCGACCAGGTGAGCGCGGTCAGCGACGGTGAGCTCTTACCTTCTTGCATGGATTTGATCAACTTGCCACTGGCGGGATTCCAGAAGTTCAGCCCCTCGAGAGCAGCACTGGACCCCAATACCTTTCCATCCGGCGACCACGACACGACGAGCACGGGATATCCAACGTTGATCGTCGTGATCAGCTTGTTCGACGTCAGGCTCCAGAGCTTGATGCTTTTGTCGGAACTGCCCGACGCCAGCAATTTTCCAATCGTGGGGGCCACAAGCTGCGTTACCGGCCCCGAGTGCCCTTTGAATTCTTGAATCAGCGGGTCCGCCGAATCTTTCTTGCCCACGGATTTCGGAGCGACATCCGCAGCCGACTTCAAGTCCGCGTCCGCCTCGTTGCCGTTGGATTTGTCGCCGGCCGCTTTTTTACTGGAGGCCGGCTTTCGTTCGGGGACTCTCCACAGACGAATCGTTTGATCCGACGACGCCGAAGCCACCGCCCTGCTGTCAGACATCCAGGCCACGGCATTCACCGCACCCTTGTGTCCTTGATAGGTGACCAATGGCGTTCCTGACGGCATTTCCCACAGACGCACCGTATTGTCGGTCGCTCCCGTCGCGAGCGTGTTCCCGTCGCGCGACCACGCAAATGCGGTGACCAGTCCTTGATGTCCTTCAAGTTTGCAAATCCGCTTGCCCGAGCTGGGGTCGCAGACCATCGGCGTGTTGGTGTAAATGCCGTTGATGGAGGGCTTCTTTGGCGTCCAGATCGGCGGGTAAATACCGCAGGCATCAAACGACTGCTTGATTTTCGCCGACTCCACGTCCCACACGACCGCGGTCGTATATGTCGTCGTCGCGAGCAGTTTGCTGTCAGCCGACCAGGAGAGAGACATTGTGGCACTACCTGTCAGCGTCTTGATCGCTTTGCCCGTCGCGGCTTCCCAAAGCTGGACCACGCCGTTCAACGCCGCCGACGCCAGTATTTTTCCATCGGGCGAGTAGGCCACCGACGTTGCGGGAGCCTCGATCGTTCGCTTCACGTCGGTGGATTCGAAGTCGTACACGCGAAGGTTCTTGTTTCCCGCTAACGCCACCGATTTCCCATCGGGCGCGAAAGAAAACGAAGACGTCACGTCGCCATCCGCTTGGAACGCTTTCGACTTGGAAACCTCGGAGGGTTCCCACAGACTCAGGACCGGTACAGCCGTGCTCGAAAACCCCACGTACGTACCGTCCGGAGTCCATTCCACGCACGAGATCCCCACTCCCAACGCGACGTCTTTGTCCTTGTTGAAAATCTCGCCACGAACGACGTCATACACCAAGATGTATCCGCTGGCGGCGCTGGCATAGGCAATCCGCTTTCCGTCCGGCGCCCAGGCGACATACGTGACATATCCCTTTGGGCTGGGTACCGCGCGCAGCAATCGTCCCGATTGGACGTCCCACAACCCCACGATCGAGTCGGACCCACCGGACGACGCCAATGTGCGACCATCGGGTGACCACACTAAGCGATAGACATAACTGTTATGCCCGAGCAAACACTTGATGAACTTGCCGGTGTCGACATCCCATAATCGGATCGTCCCGTCGAGTCCTCCCGTCGCCAGCGTCTGGCCGTCGGGACTGATCGCGACGTGATAGATCGCTCCGCGATGTCGCCGCGTCTCCAGCGACCAACTCATCACGCCCGGAACCGTCGGCGGACGTGACACCAACGCCCGACCGCTCAGTGGGTCTCCTGGCTTGATCCTGATTTTGTCCGCCGGGATTTCGACAATCTCGACGGCATAGCCATGATTCGCCAGCGGCGAAAAGGCGCCGAGAACCAGAGCCGCCGCCAATACGGCGCTAACGAACGTCGCACCGGGATTCACCACCACTCGCACGCGAGCCATGACTCACCTCCCGCAAACGCCTCCATTGTCGAACTGTCGCTTGTCCGCAAACTTTCCTGCCGTCGGTCTTTGCCACTTTCTGTCCGGTCCCTTCTCCCCCGCCGCGGGGGAGAGGGATAGGGTGAGGGGCTGCCGGAGTCTGCTAGTCCTCAACCAAGCGATGTTTTCGCGCGTGAGTTGATGAATATTTAAAAAAGCTCGAAATTTTCCGAGGGATTCGCGTCTCTGAAGGGTGTGGAAAAACTCTTCGATTCACGAGCACGGAGGATTTCGAGTGATGAGCAGGATCGCACGGAAGTTGGCGCGCCGCAAGCGTCGGATCATGCAGCGGCTGAAGAACACGAACGACAACAAGTATCGCCAGTATGCCG
>CAYSHJ010000234.1:0-9693 GCA_964430385.1 uncultured Planctomycetaceae bacterium | reverse complement strand
GATCGACGAAGGGAAGCTCGGCCGCATCTTCCACTACCGCGCGAACTTCTTGCAGGACTGGACAATCTCCGCCGACTTGCCTCAAGGCGGCACCGCTCTCTGGCGATTGGATGTCGCGGCCGCTGGCAGCGGCGTGACGGGTGACTTGCTGGCGCACTGCATCGACACCGCCATTTGGCTCAATGGCAGCGTGCAAAACGTGACAGCCATGACGGAAACGTTCATCAAGGAGCGAAAGCACAACCTCACCGGCAAGGTGGAGAAAGTCGGCATCGATGATGCCTGCGCGTTCTTGTGCCGGTTCGACAATGGCTCGCTGGGTTTGTTTGAATCGACGCGCTACGCCCGTGGCCACAAGGCTCTTTACACGTTTGAAATCAACGGCGAGCACGCCTCGATCAAGTGGGACTTGCACGACCTGCATCGCTTGCAGTGGTTCGATCACCGTGACGAAGGCCCGCTCCGCGGCTGGCGGTCGATCCACGTGTCCGATGGCGATCATCCCTACATGAGCAAGTGGTGGGTGCCCGGCCTGCAGATTGGCTACGAGCACTCCTTCGTGCATCAAGTCGCCGACTTCCTCGAATCTCTGGCCAAGGGCGTACCGTGCCGCCCAACGTTCCGCGACGCCCTCGAAACCCAAAAAGTCTGCGATGCCGTCCTCGCCAGCGCGAAGGACGGCCAGTGGGTCAGCGTGTAGTTGAGAATGACGCTCGACACATGTACCACGGCTGTGTCGGCGTTGGAGTGCTGCCAGCTCACACGGCTCTTCAGGCGGGTTGCGCCCGCAACCCGCGAAAGAGGGTTTTTCCGGCTTGGTATTGGCCGATGCACCTTGCGATATACCTCGCGCCGTGTGTTGTGAGAGATTTTACGCTCTGGAGGACATCAACCCCCGAACTCATCTGGGTGCCGTTCGGACCAGGGGCTGACACCGCCCGGCTCGCCGAAAACTGGAAAATTACCGGTAGCCGACGTCGTGAGACTTCGGACCGAACTCTCACGAATTCGGCTACGAGTACGCTTACTCCTGCCGTTCGCCTTTTGATCGGCAAAGCAATTCCACGGTGGGTTTTGGGAGGCATCACTCAAACGAACAGCTTCGTGCAGACGACCCCTTCGTTGATTGTCGCGCGTTCCGGGCGGCCTTTGTGCTTGTAGACCATCTCCATGTGATCGACCCCCAGCGACGCCAGCACCGTCGCGTGCAAATCGTGGACATGCAGGCGATCTTCGACGGCGTGCAGGCCGATCTCGTCGGTGGTGCCGATCGTTTGGCCGCCGCGGACTCCGCCGCCGGCGAACCACATTGTGAAGCCGTAGGGGTTGTGGTCGCGGCCGTCTCCTTGTTCGCTCATCGGAGTGCGGCCGAACTCGCCGCCCCAGATCACCAGCGTTTCGTCGAGCAGCCCGCGTTGCTTCAGATCGCGCAGCAGGCCGGCGATCGGCTGATCGGTCCCGCGGCACAGCTTCGAGTGATTTGCTTCGATCCCTTTGTGAGCGTCCCACTTGCTGCCGCTGCCGGAATACAACTGCACGAAGCGAACACCCCGCTCGACCAGCCGCCGAGACAGCAGGCACATGCGGCCGAACGTCTCGGTCTCTTTTTGGTCGATGCCGTACAGAGCCTGCGTGTCGGCGGTCTCTTGCGACAGATCGACCGCTTCCGGAGCGGACGCCTGCATCCGAAACGCCAGCTCATACGCCTGAATGCGAGCGTCCAGTTCTGTCTGTTGGGGCCGACTGGCGGCGTGTTGCCGGTTGAGCTGCGTGAGGAAATCGAGCTTGCCGCGCTGCTGGTCCGAGTTCACACCTTCGGGGTTGTCGAGGTTCGGGATCGGCGTCTTGCCGCTTTGCAGCCGCACTCCCTGATAGACCGCCGGCATGAATCCCGATCCCCAATTGCGCGGCCCGTTGACGACTTCATCCTTGCCGTCTTGCAGCACGACGAACGCCGGCATGTTCTGGTTCTCGGTGCCGAGTCCATAGCTGACCCATGCACCCAACGACGGCCGCCCGGCGATCGTCACGCCGGTGTTCATCTGGCAGACGCCCCCCGAATGATTGATGCCGTTCGTCCAACACGACCGCACCACCGCGATGTCGTCGATGCACTCGGCCGTGTGAGGCAACCAATCGCTGACCCACAACCCACTCTGGCCATACTGCTTCCACGCCCGCTTCGACGGAAACAGCGGAGCATCCACCTCCCCCATCGACAAAATCACCGGCTTGAAACTCGGCGGCAGCTTTTGGCCGGCCAACTCATTGAGCTTCGGCTTTGGATCAAACGTGTCGATGTGACTCGGCCCCCCTTCCATAAAGAGAAAGATGACCGACTTCGCCCGCCCAAACCGATGCGGCACTTTTGCACTGTGAGCAGACGCGGGAGAGTTTTCACCTTCGACCGCAATCAGCGATGACTGCAACAGCCACGACAATGGGAGTGCGCCGAAGCCAGCGCCGGCGCGGAGCAATAGATCACGGCGAGAAACGTCGCCATGCGGTTGATCGAAAACATGAGGTTGAATCTGTGAAGTCATTTCAAAATGCACCTAATCAGACGGTCCAATCTACGAACGAAAGCCCTTCAACTTGCTCGAAGTCCACCCGATTGCGAGTGACCAAAGTGAGTTGATTCTCCAGAACAATGGCTGCGATGCGTAGGTCGTTGCGGCCAATTCGCGGATGTTGCTTGCGAAGGGTTTCAAACCGAGCGATCCCCGGTTCTGTGAACGTCAGCAACCGAAAGCGAGACAAGGCTTCGACGGTTTCCGTCATGCGGCGATACGTTTGAGCCAGAGCCGTGCGATCCTTCGTTTGCCTCAGCACCGAATACCAACCACCGAGTTCCTCTTCGACGGTGATGATCGTCGTGGTGGTCTGATCCAAAGGACGTCCGAGGATGTTCTCACAGACTCGCGAATGGCCTTTCAAAAACAGCGAACATGTATCTGTGTCGAGCACAAACGCCGGCATGGCTCAGGCTCCGTCCTGATCGCAACTCAGGCGATACTCGGCAACGGCGGCTTGCCATTCGTCGTACAAGGGGTCGTCCTTCATGCAGCCCGCAAAACGAGCCAAGGGATGCTCACTCTTGCTGCTCGGAACAAGCTGCTCGGTGTCGATGAACGTGACTTGGCTTCCGCCGGACAATCGCTGTTGGACTTCCTGTCGCAGCGTTGCCAACGCCTCTTCCGAAGTGTCCCCTTCCGCCGAAATGTCCCAAGCCGCACCCGACGCTCGAAAACGACGATCGGAGATCGGCTCAATCAAAACGGGAATCTTCATGGCAATGCTCCCAGAACTGCGGATGACCCAGCGACAACGTACTCGCAATTTCGCAGAGAGTCACGCTCCTTAGGGTTCTAATTCACGGTTACCACTCGCCTCGCGTCTCATCAATTGCCGAATCCATTGAGCCATCAATCTTGGCCAGGGCTGCGCGAACATCTTCCATCCGAATGGTCGGGTCTGCATCGGACGCGCAGGAATCCATGAATTCCACATCCATCCAACTGTCGTCTTCCGGCAGGGAGATCATCACCTTGACCTTCGCCTTCTCAGCCAAACGCAAGGGCTTTAAAGGCCGCAAGACTCCGTGCTCAAACACCGCGTCGATTTGTTGAATCATGCTGTCAATCTCCCGTCTCATTGCAGCCATCGTATGCCGGTCAGCCGAGTTGGACCACGCGGTCTGCCGTGAGTTTTTTCATACAGCACCTTGCCACGCGACACGACTTCCCGCAGGAAACAATCACCCGCTTCCAAACGCCATTTCAATGTTCGAGGTGATCTCACCAACAAGTCCAAAGGGAACGGAGCGGAAACGGCCAACCCAATTTTGAGGGCCTGGTCCAAAGGGTTTCGCGTCGGCATCACCACCAGCAGGTTCACGTCGCTGTCGGAATGCACCGTTCCATAGGCGTGCGAGCCAAACAAGAGGATTTGATCGGGATGGAACCGCTCGGCGACCTGTCGCGCATAGCGCCGGATCGCGAGCAGCGTCACATCAGTGCCCCAGCACAGCGGAGGCAAATCGGTCGCGTCGGAATTGTGAATGCCGTGGAGCATCGCGTGAGTCTCATTCCCCAAAATCACATCGACAAAGTAACAAACCGCGTCCGCTTCGACAGAAACAGCGGACCATCCACCTCCCCCATCGACAAAATCACCGGCTTGAAACTCGGCGGCAGCTTCTGCCCCGCCCACTCATTGAGCTTCGGCTTCGGATCGAACGTGTCAATATGACTAGGCCCACCTTCCATAAAGAGAAAGATGACCGACTTCGCCCGCCCAAACCGATGCGGCACCTTCGCTCGGTGAGCAGATGCGAGGGAGTTTTCGACTTCGGTCGCGTTCAACGAAGATTGCCACAGCCACGACAGTGGGATCACTCCGAAGCCGGCACCAGCGCGAAGCAGCATTTGTCGGCGTGTCGCGTGCCGACTCATTCGTTCTGGGAACTGAATGGCAGAATAAACTTAGAGCCCCTAACAAAACTGGGAGACTGATAAACTAGACTGAGGATCGAAAGATCGGGATGGAACGAGATCGAGTCAATCAGGAAGGAGCCGCAAAATGGCAGAGCCATTGGTTTCTGACGAATTGTGGAAGGTGGTTGAGCCGTTGCTTCCGAAACAAGAACCGAGTCCCAAGGGAGGGCGTCCGCCGATTGACGATCGCCAGACGCTCACGGGAATCATCTTTGTGCTCAAGTCGGGCATTCCTTGGGAAATGCTCCCACAGGAAATGGGTTGCGGTTGTGGCATGACGTGTTGGCGTCGTCTTCGCGACTGGCAGGTGGCTGGCGTTTGGGAGCGGTTGCACCATGTGCTGCTGAATCGGTTGCGAGCGGCCGATCAGATCGATTGGTCGCGAGCCACCGTCGACAGTTCGTCGGTTCGAGCGGTCGGTGGTGGCGAGAAAACCGGCCCAAATCCCACCGATCGGCGGAAACCGGGCAGCAAACATCATGTGTTGACCGACGCTCATGGAGTTCCGCTCAACCTGATTGTGACTGCGGCCAATCGCCACGACGTGACGCAGTTGTTGCCCTTGGTCGATGGTGTGCCACCGATCGCCGGCAAACCGGGACATCCGCAACAACGTCCTCAATCCCTCTACGGCGACCGCGCGTACGACTCCGAACCTCATCGTGAGCAACTTCGTGAACGTGGTATCAAACCGCATCTGGCAAAACGGAATACCGAACACGGAAGTGGACTGGGCGTGTTCCGCTGGGTCTCCGAACGAACTTTGAGCTGGCTGCATCAATTTCGTCGCCTCCGAATTCGCTTCGACCGCCGAGCAGACATCCATCAAGCATTCGCAACACTCGCCGAAAGTCTAATTTGCTTCCGGCTACTTCCTGACGGGCAGTGTTAGGGGCTCTAAAGAAAACATGGTCATCTGGTTGCTCTATTCTAAATCGTACTCAGGCATGTCATATTCTTTCGACATTGGCCGCATGTAGTCTTTTGGAACCCGCGATGCTACGTCTCTCTTTTCCGAATGACGCGGCTTCCGCGGTTTCACGTATGTAACCAACGGTGGAAGATCCTTACCCGAATCTGTGGGCTTACGGTTCATGGCTTCAAACGAATATCGTGACTTCTCAACCTGAAGAAGCGACTGAATCTTCGTCTGTAGTGCGCCCCAGCGAACCCGTAGCGGCCGTTGCCGATCCTGTTGTGCCAGCATCGCCGCTTCTATCGCGTCCCAGGGCTTTCGCAACGATTGGGAAAGAATCTCACGTGCGAACTGTTGTGTTTGACTTGGTGGACCTTCCAACGCCAAAGATACGAATTGCTTTTCAGACATTTTGGCGAGCCTACTCAATGCGAACACGGCATTGGCGACTGTCGCAATACGTTTCTTCGTCGTCGGAGGACTGGAGTTCGCAGCCTGTTTTACGTGCAAGCGCCGCCGTTCTGTTGCTTGCCTGCGTCGCTCTGATAAGCGTTTCAGCCGTTTTAGCTTTCGCATTCTGGCCACCTGGCGATGCGAGAAAGTTGGACCGATCGGCGGAAAACAACTCAGACCGCAGATCCACAATTGCCGGCTTGCTCACAGTTTAGAATTCTAATGCGCGGTGAACGTATCCTTCTCCACGGTCCCATTCCGCCATCGCCTTCGCAAGGGTTTGAGGAGAAACGGCAATTCTTTCCGGTTCATCTGCACCACGCACCACCATGTGAACCGATAACGTCAAATTCAGCCCAAGGCCAACCGGCACCGAGCCTGCGGACACGATTTTATCCACCCACTCTCGAAAGTCACCGCGACTCGTTTCATCAAGTCTTAGATACTCATCGCGGATTTGGGCGGTACTCTGATCACGTCGTTGGGACAACTTGTCGATTACTCGTCGGAATCCATTACTGTCACTCATTTGGTTTCCTCGCTCAGAAAGTGACTACCTACCGGCTACGCATTCGCCGCGCGGGTCACCACTTCGGTGATGTTGCGAAAGGAAATGATCCGCAGGCGTTCGTCGGCGTCAAAGATCACGCAGACGGGGCTGTTGCGCGAGGTCAAAATCTGCCACGGCTCCTCGACCTTGATGTTCGCCCCGTCGGCCAGATGAATCTCGAACGCATCGAACGGCTTCCGGTTCCTCACTTCGATCATTTGCGTCGCAGTCATGGGAATTTCTCAAAGAGATCGGATGGAGCCACGCCCATTTTGACGAACTCACCCGCCGAGTGCCATCACCATCTTGCCCGCCGAGCGCTCGGCGTTTGCTCAGTCATTCCCCGTCTGTTCCATCCCGCCGAGTCCCCCTCGTGAGCCAGTTGGACTTGGCGGCCCCAAGTTCGTAGTCCCGCCTTCAGGCGGCGTCTTTAACTCTGACCGCCTGAAGGCGGAACGACGAACTCGATGGGCCAACACGATGCCCGAACTCACCGGCCAAATCAAGTCGCCGCTGCTTTCGCCTTCAGACTTCCAGTCGTCGCCGATTAGACTGTAGTCAGTCCACTCAACGCCCAACGGGAACCAGCCATGCCTGACGACCTCAACATCCAGCCCGGCGATATTCCAACGGAAATTGAAACGCTTTACGAAGGAGAGTGGATCGCGTGGGATTGCGCCGCTCACCAAGTGATCGCTCACGATGTCGAGCTTGGCAAACTGATGCCCGCGACCGACGAAGCTTACAATGCCGGCCGGCCGATTTACTTTCATCACATCTTGCCGCATGGTGCCGTCCTCGTGGGAGGGCTATGAACCATGCGGTTCCCAACGCTGGTGCGCAACGGCCAGGAGCGTCCGATTGTGGCCGTCACCGTGGGCGTTCCCGGTCAACATCCAGTGTTGTTTGACGCACTGGTCGATACCGGCGCGGACATCAGCCTGTTTCCGCAGTCCGTCGCCGACCGCCTGGGGCTCGATCTGTCCCAACAGCCTGACGTGACCGTATTCGCCGCCATCGGTGGGCAATGTCACTATCGCCTGCATGAAGTTGACCTGGAATTGCGCCGTGCGCCGGACGTCTTTCGTTGGAAAGGCTCAGTGGGATTCGTCAGCCGCGAAATGTCCTACGCCATCCTCGGCACTCGCGGCTTCTTCCAGTTCTTCGATCTGAACTACAGCAATAGCCGACAAACGATCGACACCACACTGGCTGGCGACCTGCTCCCTTCGCCGTGACGCAACGAATCGTCATGTAGAAACCATTGTCGTTCAGTTCGTCGAAATGAGAGCCGCAGTCTGCGGCTCGGCGTGTCGTTGGTCCAACTGCCAACGAATGGCGGCCAGAAGCTCCTCGTCTTCCACGTCCCACACCGATTCGGCTTCCGGGCCTCGTGCAATCAGCGCGAGATTGGCGATCATTTGACCGAAGCGCCAATCCGGGTAGGCCGCGCTGAGTTCTGCCAGAGCGGTCAGAACTTGCTGTCGCAATTCGTTGGTCATGGCAAATGTTCTCCAATCGTCGGCAAGCCTCCAAACGGCCTCAGCAAAGTACCGATCACCTGAACTCGAACCGTTTGGCCCGGCAGCAGCTTGGCAACGCGAGTCGCCCGCGTCACTCCATTCGATATCAATAACGCATCGTCAGCCCCTCGATAAACCCAAATCGTCGGCATTCCGACTGTGGACTTTCCGAATCTCGCAATCTGTCGCTGCAACTTCCACGGATCAGCACCAAAACGTCGCGAATTCGGCAGATGCAAAGTCCGTGGATCAACGTCGAGGAATTCTGAGCCACCCATCGCCTGAGTCTATCGTTGGTGTCGTTCAACGTCGTTGTTTCGCCAGCCGAACGCTCGGCGTTTGCTCTGTCATTCCCCTTCTGGTCCATCCCGCCGAGTCCCCCTCGTGAGCCAGTTGGACTTGGCGGTCCCAAGTTCGTAGTCCCGCCTTCAGGCGGTGTCTTCAACTCCGACCGCCTGAAGGCGGAACGACGATCTCGCTGGGCCAACACGATGCCCGAAGTTCCAGGCGAAATCAAGCGGCCACGTTTGGCGCGGCTCAGGCTTTCAGGAAATCGGTCAGGAACACGACTCGCGCGGGATCAGCGACTTTGTTGGCGAACTTCTGGTCGGCAGTCACCAAGGCAATTCCCAACGAATCGGCCAAGGCGAGGTACAGGCAATCATAGACCGGATGTTTGAGTTCGCAGGCCAAGCTGATGGCCGCGTCCAGCCGCAGTTCATCGGGCATCGGCTTCAGCGCGGCAAAACGGAGCCTTGTGGCGGCGTCCGTAACGTCCTCGCGGCTGATTTCGCCGCGCGTGGTCGCTACTGACGGAGGTGTTGGGGATCGCGATCTCGGTGGGGACGATTCACAACATCGTGTGTGCGGCGGCGCTGTCGGCGCGGCGGATCAATGAGCGGGCCGATCGTGCTCGAAGGCGGCGGTGTCAATCAGAATTTGTCCGAGGAAGTCCGCCATCATCCACCACGAGCGTTTCTTGGCCGGATCGACACACACAATCGCAAACTTCTCGACGCCGACTTTGGCGACCCGCGGCGCGATCACCCCGCGTGGCTTCCGCAACACACATTTCGTCTGCGGCTTCGATTTCGACTTTCGGGTTCGTTGAGCTGTGTTACGCTGTTGAGTAGCCATCTCGGACTCCTTGGTTGAGGGAAAAGAAAACTCGTCTCTTCCCACACAACCGGCCGAGCCCCCAGCGTGCCATGATACTTCCCCTCGAACTCGCTCCAGTCGAGCGACCGCAGAATCGCGTCGAGCACTCGCACGAGATGATCCTTGGGAATGACCTCGTCGAGCGACGTCTCGAACAACACCAACTGATCCCGATCCACCGGCGGCATGGCCCAAGTCATTCCGAATTCCTCCCTATCCACCCCGACGACTCCATCGACGAAACCCACTAGAATCCAACCCAGCGAAAATCCAATTCATCAGCCAAGAAATGATTTCAAACTCCAAAATCCCAAAAAATTGGCCGAGAAATTCAACAGGCCGTGGCGAACGTGGCTACTTGTTAAGACCAAATTGCCAGACAATATGGAAGGACCAGTCGCCCACGGCAGCGTGGGTTATGCTGAGCGGAGCGTTTTGAATGTTCCCCTTCACACCGAGCCACAAACGGGAGGACTGGTCCGATGAGTAAGCTACGTTACGTTGGTTTGGACGTCCACAAGGACACGATCGTGATTGCGGTTGCCGAAGAAGGCCAGAGCGAGGCAGTGGTACTGGGCACGTTTCCGCATGATGTCG
>CAYSHJ010000233.1:0-6538 GCA_964430385.1 uncultured Planctomycetaceae bacterium | reverse complement strand
GCAATCGTGAAGGAAGCGAATCCGCCGAAGCAGTGAGACTTCGTCACATTGTGTGACCGACTTACAAGACCACGAAAGCAGGGAGAACGCCATGAAGGTTGTCATTGGATTGCTCTTCATTGGGATTCTGGGCGCGGCCGTCGCGGCTCCGCCTGACGGACCAGCGACGAGTCCATCACCCACGGAAACGAATGCGGCCGCACTGCTGCCGGGACAGGCTGATTTCGAGCGGGGAGTGAAGACTGCGAACGAGCAGTACGAACGTGCCAAGCTGCGATACACAGAGACCACTGAGCGTGCGCGGCTGAATTACGTCAAGGTTCTGGAGGACAACTTGAGCGACCTTGTCGCCAAAGACGCTCGTGCCGCCGAGTTCGAGAAGGAACTGACACGCGTTCGGAGCCTGGCGTTCCACTCTCCGAAATTCGAATACAAAACGTATCGGTGGGAGCACAACGCGCCCCCTGTCAAAATGATTCACAAGGATGAAGGATTCTGTTACCTCGCAGATGTCGGCGGAGCATTCAATGGCGGTGCTGAAGTCGGTCGGGTTTACATCGGTGACGACGGGTATTGGTATCTGCACGGCAGCACGGGTCACGGATTCCTGGTCGTTGGGGCGATGGCCGTGAAGATGACTCGTTAATCAGGGCGGCACACCCGAACCCTTAGCCCGCAACGGACGGCTGCGAGCGACTGGCAAGTCCTCGAAAGGTCAGCTTGAAGGACTCTGGAAATGGAACCGCGAAAGTGCAACACCACTCCAAAGCGGCCGGTTCCAGGACGGCCAACAAGTCGGACTCTGGAAGCGATACCGTGAGAATGGCAAGCCGTACGACGAAGGCAAGTTCTTGAACGGCAAAAAGACCGGCGTGTGGAAATACGACGACGCGACCGGAAAGTTGAGCCGGACGAAGACGTTTTGAATGCCCGTAGCAGGAGTCAGCGGCCTCACAAGCGCGCTTTGTTTAAGGCAAAAGGGGTTCGAGGTCACGGTGGTTGCGGACCAGTTCGCTCCGCGAGTTACGTCAGTCGTCGCCGGGGCCTTGTGGGAATGGCCACCGGCGGTGTGTGGCCATCATCACGACCAAGTCTCGCTGGATCGGTCCAAAATATGGTGCATTAAATCGTACGAGATCTTCGCGGACCTCGCTCGTGACCCAGCGACTGGTGTCTTCCTGAGACCCGTAACGTTCTACTTCCAGCACCCGATCAATGAGGATGAACGGCAGCGAAAGAAGGTGGATGAACTGAGGGGCAAGGTCCAGCAGTTCAAGCACGATCCAGACCTGATACGGGAAAACGGCGTCAACCCACGACTCGGCTTCCCGGACGCATACTCTTACCTCGCTCCCATGATTGATACGGATGCGTACATGCACTGGCTCCTTGGCGAGGCCCAGAAGGCCGGCTGCCAAATCATCGAGAGTCAGGTGACCGGGTCTTTGCGAGAGCAGGAGTCGTTGCTGACGCGCCGGTACGGAGTCGATGCCATTGTCAATTGCACTGGGCTGGGTGCCAGCGAACTGACAGGAGACTTAGTGTCGCCGCTCCGAGGAGCGCTCATTCGCCTGCAAAATGACGGGAAGACCATACCCAGGATTACTCAGGCGCACTGCGTCTCCCACGACGGTTCGGGTGAGGGCCGGGGCTTCATCTTCATCGTTCCGCGCGGTGAGGATATGCTGGTTCTCGGGGGGCTAGCCGAGCCCGACGAACGAGACTTGGATATCGGTCTACACAACTATGAGCCAATTCGCGAAATGTACCAGTGCTGTCTTGAATTTCTGCCGGTTCTTCGGGGAGCCATGTTCGACGCTGCGGAGCCTGTCCGTGTCGGCCTCAGGCCGTTCCGCGTTCAAAACGTCCGCTTGGAGCGGGAGCCTGGTACGCGCATCGTTCATAACAGATGGAATCCATCGCATGGCACGAAACCCAAGATGGGTTCTCTTCGCTGTTGTCGCACTGAGCGGCACGTTGGTCGGCAGTCCGCTGCGTCATCGAAACAAGGTCTTCCACATGAGTCGTCTCTTCAACATCGCCACCTTGTGCCTGATTTCTCTGGCAACATCATTGCTTTTCGCCGGCGAGTCGGACAAGAAGCCCGCTGAGCCGATCACGTTCTCAGCGACCGATTGGCCGTGGTGGCGCGGGCCGCAGCGGAACGGCATCGCGGCGGCGGAACAGAAGCCGCCGCTGACTTGGAGCGACTCGGAGAATGTGCTCTGGAAAAGTCCGGTCGTCGGCCGAGGACATGGATCGCCGACGGTTGTTGGAGATCAAGTCTTTCTGACCGCCGCCGATCACGATCGCGAGATTCAATCGGTGCTGTGCTTTCATCGCGGCACCGGCGAGCGGCTATGGCAGGCGGACATTCATCAGGGCGGCTTTGGAGAGGTGCTCAAGAAGGGGAATTCAAAAAGCTCGTTGGCGTCGTCCACCGTTGCCTGCGATGGGACGCGAGTGTACGTCAACTTCCTGCACGCGGGAGCGATCTATACGACTGCGCTCAGCCGCGACGGGAAGCAACTCTGGCAGACGAAGATCACCGATTATGTGCTGCATCAGGGGTTCGCTTCGTCTCCGGCCGTGTATCAGTCACTGGTGATTGTCTCGGCCGACAACAAAGGGACGGGAGCCATCGCCGGACTGGATCGCGCAACCGGCACCATCATGTGGAAGATCGAGCGGCCAAAGCTTCCGAACTACACGTCGCCGATCATTCTGAACGTCGCCGGCCGCGAACAGCTTCTGTTCTCCGGCTGCGATCTAGTGACCAGCTTGGAACCGCTCACTGGCAAAAAGTTGTGGGAGATCAAAGGCTCGACCGAGGAATGTGTGACCTCGACGGTGACCGACGGCAAGCACATCTTCACCAGCGGCGGCTATCCGAAGAATCACCTGTCGGCGATCATGGCCGATGGCTCAGGCAAGGTCGCGTGGGAGAACGGTTCGCGTGTGTACGTGCCGTCGATGCTGGTCCGCGACGGCTTCTTGTATTCGGTGCTGGATGCGGGTGTGGCGATGTGCTGGAAGTGCGACACCGGCGAAAAGGTCTGGGAAGGCCGGCTTGGCGGGACGTTCAGCGCCTCGCCAGTGCTGGTCGACGAGCACCTCTTCGCCACGAACGAAGCGGGGCAGTCGTTTATCTTCAAGGCCACACCCGCCGCCTTCGAACTGCTCGCGGAGAACCAACTCGGCGACGAAGTCTTCGCCACTCCGACGATCTGCGGCAGCCGCATTTACATGCGCGTTGCCAAGCTAGCGGAGGGCAAGCGGCAAGAGTGGTTATTTTGTCTGGGCAAGCGGCAAGTTGATTTCGCCGACCACGAAGTGCCGGCTGCGATGCCACGTTTGCCGCGAGATAATCTGCTCGTATTTCGCGGTTCCAACAACGAACCGCTGCCCGTGAAAACGACGGACGATTGGCTGAAACGCCGAGCCGAGATCGTGCGCGGGGCGCAGGCGGTAATGGGCGTCTTGCCGGGACGCGAGAAACGCTGCCCACTCGACATGAAAGTCGAAGAGGAAGTGGATCGCGGCAGCTACGTGCGGCGGTTCATCACGTATGCTTCGGAACCCGGTTCGCGCGTGCCGGCTTACTTGTGCATCCCGAAGGCCGCGCTGTCGGACAAAGGCAAACCGGCTCCGGCCGTGCTGTGTCTGCACGGCACCGACAATGTCGTCGGGCACGGCGTCGTGGTCGGCTTGGGCGACAGGCCGAATCGACAGTACGCCAGCGAACTCGCCGAGCGTGGTTACGTGACGCTGGCGCCCAACTATCCGTTGCTCGCGAAATACCAACCCGACATCAAGGCATTGGGCTGGCAAAGCGGCACGCTCAAGGCCGTGTGGGACAACATGCGCGGACTGGACCTGCTCGAGTCCATGCCGTTCGTGAAACCCGGAGTGTTCGGCACCATCGGTCATTCACTGGGCGGACACAACGCGGTTTACACAAGCGTCTTCGACGAGCGCATCCATGCCGTCGTCTCAAGCTGCGGCCTTGACTCGTACCTCGATTACTACAACGGTGACGAAAAGAACTGGTTTCCCGAAAAAGGCTGGTGTCAAACCCGCTACATGCTGCGTCTCGCCGACTATCGTGGCCGCCTGCCAGAGATCCCGTTTGACTTCCACGAGCTGATCGGAGCCTTGGCTCCGCGGCAGTTGTTGATCATCGCGCCGCTGAAAGACCACAACTTTCAAGCCGCGAGCGTCGACCGTATTGCCACGGCCGCCAGCGAGGTCTACAAGCTCTATGGCCAGCCCACAAAACTGCGAGTTGTGCATCCCGACTGCGATCACGACTTCCCGGTGGAAATGCGCGAGACGGCCTACAAGTTGTTCGACGCCGTGCTGAAGTGACGGCACGGCAACTTTGTAGCAAACACGGTTTGACCGCTCCGACGAAATACCGCGATAATCGGTTCGCTTGAGAACATGGTTCACGAGGGTTTGGTCATGCGAACTTGGCTGGCGGGTGCTTTGGTGGGAATCAGTTTAGTCGGCGGCGGCAGTGCAAAGGCCGATCACCTTGGCTTCGGTGTGCATGCACATTGGGGGGCTTGTGCACATCCGCATTGCGTGACCGATTGCGGTTGGTACAGACCGGGCGTGGGCTTTGGCAGTGGCGTGTTTCTTTCACCGTGGGGCGGGTACTACGCATCGAGCTATTCGAACGTCGGGTATTCGTCGTGGGGTTTGGGACCGGCGTACTGGCCGGGCAGCGTGGCTTATCAAACAGTCGTGGTGCCGAGTCCGGCGGTGGTCGTGGTCAGTCGCAATGCGGCGCCGCGATTCAATGCTCCACCGCCACCGCGATTACTTCCCGCGCCGCCAGTGCCGAACATCGCTGACATCTTGCAGCAACATGCCGAGCGACGCGAGGGGATTCCCGCGGCGGAAGACGACTCGAACGTCATTCGTCCCGTGAGCGGTTCGTCGCGAGTGGGCAAGGAACGGAGCAAGCAATTTCAAGCCGAGGGAGATCGCTGGCTACGCGAAGGGCAGTTCGTCAAAGCCTACTTGCGATACTTGGAGGCTCAGCGCGAGGCCGAGGATCGGGGCGAGGTCTATTTCCGCCAAGCGTTCACGCTCGTCGCGATGGGCCGGTACTCGCACGCGGTCATGAAACTGAAACGCGGTTTGCAGGTCGATCCGAATTGGCCAAGGTCCGGCGAGAGCCTCGTAGCGATTTACGGCGCGAACAACGTCACCGAAAAGTCGGAGTACCTGAAACGAGTCACCGATTGGACCGACCAAGACGTGCGTGACGCCGACCGCTTGTTCTTAATGGGCGTGCTGTTGTTTTGTGACGGCGACAGTCGAGCCTCCGACTTCTTCCGTGCCGCCTGGAAGCTCACTGGCCGGGGCGAGCACTTGCAGGCGTTCTTGCGATTGCCGGAATCGCCACCGAAAGAGAGCGTCTCGTTGTCGCGACGCGGCGTCCCGAACGAACCGCCTCCGCCACCAAGAGACGATCCGGCGGAACCGCCCGGAGTTCCACCGCGACCTCGCGAGGACGAGCTGGTTCCAGCGAAGGAGCCGCCAGAAACGCCCGCCGTTCGCGGGCCGCGATTGATTATGCCGGATGTGCCCGTGCCGCCGGAGCCCAAGTAGTGCAGCAACTGCGAATTGATCGGTCAGGGACGACCACTGTTGCCCGGAGCGTGTTCGCCACCGTCGGGCTTGCCCCGGCGGAGCATTGACTGGCCAGCTACCAAGGCCGTCGGCAACTCGGATCGTCCCCGTGGGGCTTGTCCCCACGGAGCGAATGACTGATCAGCCAGAAGTCGTTGCTCCCGTGGGGACAAGCCCCACGGAGAGCCAGCGATCCGCAGGAAATGTCCGTGTAGCTCTCCAGTCATGGCCCCGCCGGGACAAGCCCAACGGTGGCCACACCGGAAAGTCGTACGTCTTTCCAAGGGACTGTCAAACCGCATCCATTCCGTCTCCGTCGGTAAGATGTCGCCCAATCGCGCGGAAGATGCTCGAGCGTGCGATTGCGACTACGACAGGAATAACTGAGTGTCACACATCGGGCTTCGTCTCACACAGCGAGATGGCGACGTTGAAAGTGAACCGTATGGCATCGCCGCGATTGTTGATCACGCTTTGCACGTACAACGAGTTGGAGAACCTTTCTCGATTGATCCCGGAGATCCACGCGGTCGCGCCCGACGTGGATGTGCTGGTGATTGATGACAACTCGCCGGACGGGACGGGGCGTTTGGCGGACGAGCTGGCGGCGAAGGAGGCTTGGATCAAGGTGCTGCATCGAGCGGGCAAGCTCGGGCTGGGGACGGCCACGGTGGCGGGGTTTTTATTCGCCATCGAGAACGGCTACGGCCAAGTGCTGAATATGGACGCCGACTTCAGTCATCATCCTCGGCATCTGCCGGCGTTGCGGGAGTGTTTGACGCGTGTGGATGTGGCGATTGGTTCGCGGTACGTCCAAGGCGGTGGAGTCGTCGGCTGGAATTGGTGGCGGCACTTCATGAGTCGTGGCATTAACGTGTACGCGCGGCTGGTGCTC
>CAYSHJ010000232.1:0-1530 GCA_964430385.1 uncultured Planctomycetaceae bacterium | reverse complement strand
CAGTCGCTTGATCGGCGGCACTTGCTGAAGTTCGGCCGGAGTCAGTCCCTCAAGGTGATAAATCTGAGCCTGCGATGAACCCCAATCGAAATTGACGTCGCGAATCAACGCATAAATCCGCTGCTTCGACGCGGGCGGCAGTTCCTTCATCTTGTCCGGCTGAACGCGCACGCCGTAGACCAGGTTGTACCACGTGGTCGCGTCCCAGTTCGCCGCCAGGAACGTCTTCTCCTGTTGCTTCGTCAGCGCGTCACGAGTGACTCGTTCGACGCTGTCGATGTCTCCCTTTTCCATGTGGGCGACCGCCGCCCATTGGGCGAACCGCGTGTTGTACGGCGTGTTGGTTTGGAGCATCTCATTCGCAAACGCGATCCGTTCGTCGGGCGTCTTCAACGCTGCGAAGAGCCGTGCTGCACATTCCGAAGACTCATAAGATTGCCGGTCGTGCGTCCGGCCGAACTGCCAATAGGCCGTCGCTTCCGCCAGCAATTGGTGACGGGTCAAAGCGTCGCCGATCCCGGAGGCGTAACCACTGTCTTTACCGAATTTCGTCTGCGATTTTTGAGTGTATTCGAGGGCTCGTTTGGCAAGGCTCTGATCCTTGTGCTGGTCGGCAATGATGAACAGCCGACGCCAATGATCCGGGTTGTTCAGCAACGGCTCTTGCGCGACGAACAGATCGAAGATCTGTTTGCTGATGTCGATCGGCCCGTAGTCGCTGACCGCCCCCAGTGACTCGTCGAGGTAATACCGATTCTTCGGCAGCCGCTTCGTCAGCTCCAAATAGGCGCGAGCTGATTCCTCACGGTTCTTGACTTGCGGCGGGATATGGCGGAAATAGTAGGCCTCCTCGGCCATGAGCTGCTCCCACATCGGTTCGGGGAGCGCCGCAAGATGATTCTGCCGCAACACCGCTCGAATCTGAGCGTCAGGACCGTGATAAATGTTGTGCGTCCACTTCACGTACAACGCGACCAACGGGTCGTCGTTCTGCTTTTTCAACTCCGCGACGGCATAGGCCACGCGGTCCTTGAGATCTTTGTTCGGCTTCGCCTGATCGATGTAAGACTGCAAGTACGAGCCAAAGGTCGTCATCTCCAGGTTGCGTTTGCGAGCCGCCAGATACCGTTGCACGTCCTGCTGGAACTCAGCGTCGTTCGTCGCCTGAAAAAGCAGATGCGACAGAACGTTCCAGGAGTGCCCGTCGTTGCCGGGCACTTGATCGAGGAACTCGCGGCACATCGCCTTGCTCTTCGCGTCGTCTTTCATCCGGTCGCGATAGATCGTTAACGCCAGTTCGTGCCGCAGGTAGTACGCGTTGTACTTCGGGTTCTTTGCCAGCGCGTCTTTGAGCACCGCCTCTGCCTGCGCCCATTGAGCCGGCTCGGCGCCAATGTTCTGCACGAAGAGGCTGGCGATGCTGCTCAGCATCGGGTTGAACGCCAGCAGCGGCTTGATCATCTCCAGCCCGCGAGCTTTGTCACCGTCGCGAATCAACGCGGTCACGAGCAACGAGCGCTTCTCGAACCG
>CAYSHJ010000231.1:0-3810 GCA_964430385.1 uncultured Planctomycetaceae bacterium | reverse complement strand
GGATCGTGCATTGAGCCACGCTTCCACACCCCAGAATCAACAACTTCCCGTCAAAGCGAACGTGGTGCTGCATTTTGTTTCGATACGAAGCCTGCGCTAGAGGGATAAGAAACTAAGCCAGTCCGAGCAGGCCCCAGCGGCCCAAAATGCCCCCCGAAGGCGGCGCGCTCAGATCCCAACGTGTGGTGATGTCTTTGCCGTACAACATGATCGCATCCTGAAGAACTCGGCGTGGCTGCATTCGCTTACCGAGGAACGCTTCGCCAATCGCCGCAGTGCGAGAAGAACGGTCGGCATCCGAGCACGACCAAAATTCATTGTAATGAAAGTCCAACCGGCTCAAAGCCCCGCGACAGAAAAAAGTTGGGTTGAGCCAATGATGTTTGCGGTCGATTCAGGCTCGACCGATCGAGATATGGAGCGAGTGAGCATTGTCGGTGGGAAGCACTTGAACCAGACTTTGCTTGAGTTGCCCTTCGATGTCGATGACACCAACCAAGTCGTGAATGTCCTACGGATCATCGAGAAGGGACGCGACACGACTCCGGAGCAGAACCCATGAAAACACTCGTCGCCAGCAAAGACCTTTCGACCGAAGAGCTTGTTCGTCGCAATGAAGACCACGTCGTTTTGTTTGAAGGTGGCCGACCGGTCGCGTTGGTCTCTCGCTTGGACGAAGACGACCTCGATTGGCTGGAGCAAGAACTCGATCCCGCCTTCATCGCGTCGCTGGCTCAAGCGCGTCAACAAGTCAAAGACGGCCGCACCAAAAGCCTGGCCGACGTGAAAGCCGAGTTGGGAATCGTCACCGACTGATCCAACGCCGGAGAATGGTCCGCCATTGGCGGATTGCCCGTCCGCACGGCGATGAGAACACGGTCGGGCAATCCGCCTTTGGCGGACCAACCTCCGCAATCCGCCTTCGGCGGACTCGACGGCTTGTGGCTCTACGGCATCCACTTTCCCGACGTGCATCTGGGAAACATCCGCGTTCGCAAGTGACTGCGCGAGAGTTTCATTGCTACCATCGTGACCGTGAATGAGGCCATGCTTGCGGGAGCCCAGTGATGAGCGTGCGTGTCACCGAACGTCAGTTGCAGGAAAAACTCTCCGATTTGCTGGATCGCGCTGAAACGGGTGAAGAGTGCGTTGTTCGGCGGCGCGGGAGAGACTCAGTCGTGTTGGTGAGTGCCACAGAGTGGAACGAACGCCGACTCGGACGACAAATCGACGCGCTCGGACCTGAGTACCGCCTCTCAATGGCCAAGCAGCGACGGCTAGAAACTCTCGCCGCGAAAAACTCCAACGGCAAGCTGACCAAAGACGAGCGCCGCGAATTTGATGAGTTGCTGGCCGAAGGTGACAAGATCATGCTCCGCCGAGCCGCCGCACTGAAACGTCTGGCATGAGTCGCCTATCCGCTGAAATGCGACGACAAGTGGCACGCCGGGCCAAATGGCGTTGCGAGTATTGCCGCGCGGCGGAATCGCAGACCGGCCAAGCCTGCGTCGTGGATCATGTGATTCCGACGTCTCGCGGCGGCACGAATGAACTCGATAATCTGTGTCTGTCGTGCGGCTGGTGCAATTCGTTCAAACAGGCTCAGACCGACGGCTGGGACGAAGTCACCCGCCGCCAAGTCCGTCTGTTTCATCCGCGCCGCGACCTTTGGGGCGACCACTTCCGCTGGAATCGCGGCCGCATTCGCATTGTGCCGATCACCGCCATTGGGCGAGTCACCGAGACGCTGCTGCAACTCAACCGTCCACGATTGGTTCAAGGCCGTGAACTTTGGAACGCCGAACTTCGACGACGGCTGTAGGATGGGCACTCTTGCCCGTCTGTCGCGGGAGTGAACAAAGTCGGGCAATCCGCCGAAGGCGGACCAACCTGCGCAATCCGCCTTCGGCGGACTCGATGGCTTGCGGCTCAACGGCATCCACTTTCCCGACGTGCATCTGGGAAACATCCGCGTCAGGAAATGACGGCAGGAAGTGAGGTTGTCGGAAAATTAGAACTGTTGCCCGACGACCTTGCATTCCAGGCACTGCGAACAAGTGAAGACATAGAAACTCGCACCATCGTGCCACCACATGTTCGCGCCTTCTGGAGTCTCGAGGCAGATGTGATCGTCGTCAATTTGCCCAACAAAGAACATTGGGCGGCCGCAGCATTCTGGGACGTCATCGCCCTGAATCCACAGTGGGACTCGGTACGACTTTCTTTCTTCATCAGTGGCCTTGTGTATGACTTTAATCGTTTCAGCATCGTGCTGCCGTTGGCAGTACATGAGTTCAAAATTACCGAACCAGTGAATGCCTTCGGGCAACGAGTGAAATTCGATAAGGACAACTCGTTCGCGGCTGGCAAGTACCTCGAATCGATCATCCTCTGTGGTGACGAACGGGCCGCTAAGTTCATCGGGTGAATTTGGGATGAGTGCGTTCATCGTTTCGTTCACCCCGGCTTACTCAACCTCAACATACCTCGGAATATCGAGGCCGTTGAAGCCACAGGCGCTGGCGGAGGAATAGGCTCCCATCGTGGGGACCAGGACCAGTTCGCCAACTTCCAGGTCGGGCAGCGGTTGGTCGCGGCAGACGATGTCGCCGGAGTCGCACGTCGGGCCGGCGATGATGCACGGACGGTGCGGGCGGTTCTCGGCATCTTCGACCAGCAGCGGGAATTCGGCGTGGTCGTAGACAATGCCGGAGAAGGCTCCGTACAGGCCGTCGTCAATGACATACTGAGTCGTGCCGCTGCGGTTCGACTTGCCGAGCACTCGCACGATCAGCGTCGCACATTCGGCGACAAGGCCGCGGCCGGGCTCGGCGATGAAACGGACGCTGTCCCCCAGATCGCCGAACGTGTCGTCCAACGCCTCTTGCAGGCTGCGGCAGAACAGCTCCAGCGAGATCACTTCGCTCTTGTACGGAGCTGGGAAGCCACCGCCGATGTCCAGAACTTCCAGCGGGCAGCCAATCTTCACGCCCTCGTCCCAGACCTTGCGAGCTTGCAGCAGCATGGCTCGGAAGTCGGCCGGGTTCAGGCACTGCGAACCGACGTGGAACGACAACGCTTTGACGTTCAGGCCGGCGCGGTGAGCTTGCCTCAGCAGCTTGCCGGCTTCCTTCGGAGCACAACCGAACTTGGCCGACAGATTGATGAGGCTCGACTGCGAACTGGCCGCCAGTCGCAGAATCAGATTCACGTCGGGCGTATACTTCACGAACTTGGCGATCTCGGACGGTGCGTCGAAGGTGAACCAGCGCAGCCCTTCCGTGTGGCAATCCACCAAATTGGCGATCGTCTTGCATGGGTGCGTGTGAAGCATCTGGTCGGGAGTGAAGCCGGCGTTCAGCGCCGCTTGCATCTCGCGGTACGAGCAGACATCGACCGACGATCCGAATTCCCGCAGGTTCTTCAGCACGAGGTAGTCGGGATTCGCTTTTGCCGCGTAGAACAATTCGACACCGGGCATCTCACTGCGCATCGCTTCGTAATTGCGAGCCAACGCCGAACGAGACATTGCCAGCAGCGGAGTTCCATGCACTTCGGTCAACAGCTTGGCTTGTTCAAACGCGACAACCGGCTGAGCGACTCGCGCACGGGACAACAAACCAGTTTCCAGCAGGGTGGACATCGGATTCTCCAAAGACGAAATTCCCAGCGCGTGACGGAGCGCCTCGCGGGCTGAGTCGTGGATCGAAGGATGAATGTTCGATCACGGTGCGATGGGAGATGAGGTACTGAAAAGCACGCCAAGACACGATCGACATCGCCTGTCAGGCGAGCGGTATCATCGGCGAG